>CAYYZI010000311.1:0-4263 GCA_964475675.1 uncultured Geminicoccaceae bacterium | reverse complement strand
TTCATCCCGCGGGAAATGTGTCCACATGAAGCGGTAGAGTCCGGCGAGCCCCTTCGGCGAGAGCTGCGAAACCCAAGTCTCCCGATCGCCGCCGACCAGCGACAGGAGGGCGGCCTTCGCCAGTTCGGGTTCACCGGCCATGGCCCGGCGCAGCAGGCGCCAACCCTTCGCAGGGTTGCCGCAGACGAGACCGGCCAGGATTGCTGCGCGACGGGCGAGCGGATCAGCCACCGTCATGGCCTTCCCCGCCCCGTCGGATCGCCTCTTCGCAGGCATCCGGGCGCTTCTCGGCGAGCATCTGCGCAATCTCGAACGCGGCCCGCGGGTCCAGCCTCTCCATGCGGAGCCGTTCGGCGAGGAAGTCCAGCACACGGTCGTCTTCGAGCCTTTGCGCGAGCCGCAGCAGCACGCATTCGGTTTCTCCACGTGAAAGCCTGAGCTCGAGCCGCTCGCGCAGGGCGGACAGCAAGGCTTCCGGCGCCAGGCGGTAGCAAACATCGGCGAGCGCTCTTCCCGGCTCGGCACGATGATCGCCATATTCGACGATCGCCGGAGCCCATCGCGCCCACACCTCGGCTGGCAACCGGGTGAAGACGGATGGCGCATGTTCCCGCAGCCAGCCCAGCGCGGCGATCGCGGCCGCCGGACGCCAGTCGAGGAGGTCCGTTCGGAACCACCAGCCCTCCGGCTCATGGATGCCGGGGCTGCCTTGGTGCAGGTAGCGATCGGCAACTTCGGCGAGCCGGGCGCGCAGCGAGCCGTCGAGGCAGGGGAAGGCGGGGTAGGTTTCCAGGCGCCAGCGTTTGAATGGCGGCAGATCCTGCTCTCCGCCGTTCAGGCCCATCGGCCGCGCTCCTTTCAGTAGACGAACCAGGTTCCACCAGCCGAGCGGCTCCCCCGAAGCAGCCCGGTTCAAGAGATGGTCCGCCACTTCATTGATCTTCTCGCAGGTCCACTGCTCTCGCGCAGTCTGCTCGTCGGCGTTCTTGATCTGCGCCAGGTCGCGATGGTATTCTTGGAGGCGTTCCGCCTCTTCTCCCCGGATCGGACAACCGTCGAGCCATATACCAAGCTCCGACCCGACCTCGGGCAATCGGTCCGCCAGAACGTAGAGCCGCTCGAATGCATAAGCAGGCTGGTGCGACCAATGCCACAGGCGGACCGCGAGCCTGGACCAGATGGACACCTCGTCTCGAACCGCTTCGTGCTCAAGTTGCTCCAGTACCCAGTCGAGGTCATCGGGCGTGATAAGGTACCCAAACGCGAGGTCGAGGCTTTCTTCTTGAGTCGCATTCGCTCGCACAAGCTGCTGGAGGAGCGCCTGGCGCAGCGAGCAGTCGAGAGTATGGCCGCGTAATTTATTGCTCCGCGAGGCCAAACCGGCGTGAACTGCCGAAACGAAAATACTCGCCATAGCCGCGGTCAGCTGTGGCGAAGGCTCGAAGTTGACCGCGCGCTCCCACAGAGCTTCTACTAGTCGCTTAAACACGTTCTCGCGTGTCGAGCGTCGGTCGCACAGATCCGACAGTCGCCGAGACAAGCATCGCAATGTGCAGGGCAGGTCTCGGTCTCTCAGCCCGGCAACCAATTCTTTTTCGATGAAAAAACGATACACTCCGAGAAGCTCGGGGGCTTTTGGATGTGTGAGCGAGTTCATTACCTCCTCGACGGCGAGCTGATCCGGCCAGAGGTATCGGAGAGCGAGGCCGCGAAGCTCATCGTCCGGATCTTCACCCTCGGCTTCACCGAGGGCGAGCGCACGAAGCTTCGGAGTGCAGCTTTGACCGGGCATATGGATAAGCGCGGCCAACGCGCGGACGCGTAGCCGATGGTCATCGGCTCCATTCTCGACCACTGCGAGGAGTTCGCGCCTGCACGCCTCTACCGTGCAGGCATCGGCGATGTCGATGGCGGCGAGGCGGGCCAGCCGGTTGCCGCGTTCGCCCGTGACCCAGGGCCGGAGCTGATCGCGGAGCTCGGGATGGCTCAGGCGCGAATAGGCCGGGTCCGCGCGCCACCGGGGAAAGGCCTCCAGCCGCTCGTAGGCTTCGAGAAGGGCATCAACGAGCTGCGAGCGATCGGCATGCGAAAGGAGATGCGCGCTGCCGAGCAGGATGTCGGGATCCGAGGTTGCGATCAGATGCAAAAGCTCGGCGTCTTGGGCAGCCACCCATGCCACGACACCGTGGAGCTGTGTGGGAACTCGCACATCCCGCCCGGTAGCACCGCCGAGGAGCTGCTTGTGCTGAATCGAGGGCGGCCCGAGGATCCACCTTGCCGCGAGATACTCGCCGAAAGTGCGATGCATGAACTCGAAGCGCCCCTGTCCCACGGATCGGAAGAGGGCCGTCTCGAGCACCTCGCGGAGACAGTCCTCCGTAATACGCCGCCCCTCGGGGACTTCGGCGAACCCGTCAACGAGGTCTTCAATCGACAATATCTCGCGCTCACCCGCATGGTTGCCGGTCGCCGCGATCGCGCGGCGATCGCAGAGCATGAGACAGGCGGCGATACGCGCGGCCACATACAGCCTTTGTTCGCTGTCCAGCGGTGGTCTGCCGGTTTTGTACGGACGAAGCTTCCGATCCTCACTGACTTCGTCGAGAAGGCATTTGCAGCCCCGCTCGTAGAGCTCGTCGGCGTGGGTAGGCAGTTCTGCCTCGAGATCGTACTCTTTCAAAAGCATGCCGAGCGTGATCGGCACGGCGGCCAACGGCGCCACGCCTGCAACGAAAAGCGCCCGAAAGAATTTTTCCGGGTCGATCTCGCGCACCCTGGCCGCGGTGACGACATCTTCACGACTCAAAGGCATGAGCCGGAATATCTGGACCTTCCCGTTGCCGAACCACTTCTCGAGTTTGTCCTTGCCATCCCCCGGCCACTCGCCGGCACGGCATACGATACGAATTCGGGCGGTTCGAGCGGGTGAGGCGAGCGCACGAAGAAGTGAGTCCAGGATGGTAGGAATACGGAGCCGCGCTTCGTCGAGACCGTCGAAAAACAGTTCTTCAACACCGTCTGAAACCGCCGCTTCGATCTCCACCCCGAGCTCGGGCGGATGGCCGATCGTGGCGAGATCGACGACGCACGCTTCGCCGTCGCTTGCCGCCACATGGTCCTCGACGACGGTGGTCTTGCCCATGCCCGCCTCGCCGAGGAGCACGAGGCAGGGAACGTCGCGGAGCTCGGAAAGCTTTCGGCCGACACGCACGGATTGTAAGAACTCTTCTTCCGGCTCCGCGTAGAAGCCATCGGCGTCGAGCGGAAGCTCTTCGTTTCCCGGAACCCAGCGACGTTCCCAAGGGAACCGATCAGTCGGCCTCATGCCGCCGTCCGAGGCCTCGAATGGCTCGAGCCGAGGCCGCCGCCTCCTCGGACGGTTCGGGGTGATACCCTCCGCTTCGGTCTCGCGGCCGTCAGATTACACCAGCCGGCCGTGGCATTGTTTGTATTTCTTGCCGGAGCCGCAGGGGCAGGGAGCGTTTCGGGGGACCTTGCCCCAGCTCGAGGGGTCGTTGGGATCGAGATCGGCGCCGCCGCCCGCCCCGGCCATGGCCATCGCCCGCTTCTTCGCCGCCGGACGGGCCGGCTCGGGGGCCGGCTCCGGCTCCTCGGGGGCCATGCGGATCTCCAGATGCGACAGCACCTGGGTGACGGTGAGCCGCAGATTGGCGAGCATCGCCTCGAACAGGGTGAAGGCCTCGCTCTTGTATTCGTTGAGTGGATCCTTCTGGCCGTAGCCGCGCAGATGAATGCCCTGGCGCAGATGGTCGAGATGCAGCAGATGCTCCTTCCACAGATGATCGAGAATCTGCAGCAGCAGGCTCTTCTCGGCCATGCGGATGACCGGCTCGCCGTATTGCACCACCTTCTGGGCCATGTGGCGGTCGCTGGCATCGATGATCCTTTTCCGAATCTCGTCCTCGGCGATGCCCTCTTCCCGGGCCCAGTCGGGGATCGGCAGATCGAGGGCGAGGATGCGGCGCACCTCCTCGCGGAGCTTCTCGGTCTCCCACTGCTCGTGATAGGCCTTTTCCGGGATGTGGCGGCTGACCAGATCCTCGATCACCTGGTGGCGCATGTCGCGCACCGCCTCGGCCACGTCTTCCGCCTGCATGAGCTCGCGACGCTGCTCGTAGACCACCTTGCGCTGGTCGTTCATCACATCGTCGTATTTGAGCAGGTTCTTGCGGATCTCGAAGTTGCGGGCCTCGACCTTCTGCTGGGCCTTCTCCAGCGCCTTGTTGATCCAGGGATGGACGA
>CAYYZI010000310.1:0-4281 GCA_964475675.1 uncultured Geminicoccaceae bacterium | reverse complement strand
TCAACTGGGATCCGGTGGACCAGACGGTGCTGGCCAACGAGCAGGTGATCGACGGTCGCGGCTGGCGCTCGGGGGCGCCGGTGGAGCGGCGCAAGCTCAGCCAGTGGTTCTTCCGCATCACCGCCTATGCCGAGGAACTGCTGGAGGCCCTCGACCGTCTCGAGCGCTGGCCGGAGAAGGTCCGGCTGATGCAGAAGAACTGGATCGGCCGCTCGGAAGGGGCGCGGGTGCGCTTTCCGATCGAGGGCCGTGACACCGCCGTCGAGGTCTTCACCACCCGTCCCGACACCCTGTTCGGCGCTTCCTTCATCGCCCTCGCTCCCGACCATCCGCTGGCCCGGGAGCTGGCCCGGGACAACCCGGAACTCGCCGCCTTCATCGCCGAATGCCTGAAGACCGGGATGTCCGAGGAGGATATCGAAAAGGCCGAGAAGAAGGGTTTCGATACCGGTCTGCGGGCGAAACATCCGCTCGGGCCCTGGGGTGCACCCGACGATCTGCCGGTCTATGTCGCCAATTTCGTGCTCATGGAATACGGCACCGGCGCCATCTTCGGCTGTCCGGCGCACGACCAGCGCGACCTCGAATTCGCCCGCAAATACGGGCTGCCGGTGATCCCGGTGGTGCTGCCGCCGGGCGCCGATCCGGCCGGTTTCACCATCGGCGAGGAAGCCTATCTGGGCGACGGCACCCTGATCCATTCCGGCTTTCTCGACGGGCTCGGGGTCGAGGAGGCGAAAAGGAAGGTGATCGCCTGGCTGGAGGAGCACGGTCTCGGCACCCGGGAGGTGACCTACCGTCTGCGGGACTGGGGGGTGTCGCGCCAGCGCTACTGGGGCTGCCCGATCCCGATCATCCATTGCGAGACCTGCGGCATCGTCCCGGTGCCGCGCGAGCAGCTTCCGGTCACCCTGCCCGAAGACGTGGATTTCTCGAAACCCGGCAATCCGCTCGAACGCCATCCGGGCTTCCGCAATGTCGACTGCCCGCGATGCGGGCGCCCGGCGCGGCGGGAGACCGACACCTTCGACACCTTCGTCGAGAGCTCCTGGTACTTCGCCCGCTTCTGCTCGCCCTGGGCCGAGGACCGCCCCTTCCTGCGCGAGGATGTCGATTACTGGTTGCCGGTCGACCAGTATATCGGCGGCGTCGAGCATGCCGTGCTGCATCTGCTCTATTCCCGCTTCTTCACGCGGGCGATGTCGGCCTGCGGCTATCTCGATCTCGACGAGCCCTTCGCCGGCCTCTTCACCCAGGGCATGATCACCCATCGTACCTTCCGCGATGCCGAGGGCCGCTGGCTGACGCCGGAAGAAGTGACCCGGGACGAGACGGGACGCTGGGTGACCGTCGAAGGCGGCCGCCCGGTGGAGGTCGGCCGCGTCGAGAAGATGAGCAAGTCGCGGATGAACGTGGTCGACCCGACCGCCATCATGGAGGCCTACGGAGCCGATACCGCCCGCCTGTTCATGCTCTCCGACAGTCCCCCCGACCGCGATCTGGAATGGACCGATGCCGGCATCGACGGCGCCTGGCGCTATCTCAACCGACTGTGGCGGCTGGTGGAGGAGCGCCTCCCGCAACTGCCGCCCGCCGGCACCCCCCCGTCCGAGCCGCGGAACGCCGCCGAACGCGAGCTCAAGCGCTGGACCCATCGCACCATCGCCCGCGTCAGCGACGAGCTGGAGCGCTTCCATTTCAACAAGGCGGTGGCGCTCCTGCGTGAATTCTCCAACCATATCGAGGAGTTCCGCCCGGAAGGTGAAAGCGGGCGCGCCCTGCTGCGCGAGGCCCTCGAAGCGCTGGTAGCGATGCTGGAGCCGATGGTTCCCCATCTCGCCGAGGAGCTGTGGGAACGGCTCGGGCATCGCCGGATCCTCGCCGAAGCGCCCTGGCCCGAGGCCGATCCGGTCTGGACGGTGGCGGAGACGGTGAAGATCGCCGTTCAGGTCAACGGCAAGCGGCGGGCCGAGATCGAACTGCCGCGCGGCGCTCCGGAAGAGGAGGTGCGGGCACGCGCGCTCGCCGAGCCGCGGGTGCAGCGGCTGCTGGAGGGGCGCGAGCCGCGTCGGGTGATCGTGGTTCCGGACCGCATCGTCAATGTGGTGCTCTGAAGACAGCGCCCGCCGGCATCTCGCCGGGCTGCTGCCGGCGCTCGCTCTGATGCTGCTCCTGGGCGGCTGCAATCTGCGCCCGCTCTACAGTGGCGAAGCCGGCGCCGCGCTCGATTCGGAGCTGGCGGCGATCACCGTCGACACTCCGAAGACGCGGACCGGCTGGCTGCTGCGCGAGCAGCTCGAGCGCGATCTGCGGGCCAGCGGCGGAACCGAGGCTCCGCGCTACCGGTTGGAGGTCCGGCTGGAGCGCCGCAAGCGTCCGCTGGCCATCCAGCTCGACGATTCGACCACCCGCTTCGATCTCACCCTGGCCGCCTTCTTCACTCTCCGGGACGAGAAGGAGGGCAGGGCGATCTACCGCTCCTCGGTGCGCCGCATCGCCAGCTACAATGTGGTCAACGCCCCCTTCGCCACCCTGATCGCCGAGCAGGATGCCGAACGGCGCGCGGCGATCGAGATCAGCCGGGCGATCCGCACCCGGCTGGCCCTCTTTTTCGCGGACCGGAAATCGTGAAGCTCAAGCCGGCGGAGATCGATCGGCTCCTCGACAAGGAGCCCGCCTATTCTGTCTGGCTCTTCTACGGCCCCGACGAGGGGCTCGCCGCGGATCGGGCGCGACGGCTGATGACCAGGGTCGCCGGCGATCCCGGCGATCCCTTCCGGGTGACCGAGCTGGAGCCCGACCGGGTCGCCGCCGAGCCCGGGCGCCTGCTGGAAGAAGCCCAGTCCCTGTCGCTGACCGGCGGCCGCCGGGTGGTGCGCATCCGCCATGCCGGCGATCGCCTGGCCTCCGCCGTCTCGGTCCTTCTGAAGATCGCCGATCCGGCCGCCGTTACCGTGCTGGAGGCCGGCGAGCTGCCCGCCGGATCGAGCCTGCGCCGGGCCGTCGAGCGCAGTCCGCAAGGTGCCGCCTGTCCCTGCTACCGGCCCGAGGAGCGCAATCTCGCCCGTAGCATCGATGCCGAGCTGCGTCGCCACGGGCTGCGCGCGAGTGGCGAGGCGCGGGCCTGGCTGACCGCCCATCTCGGCGCCGATTCCGGGATCACCCGGGCCGAGCTCGAAAAGCTGGCGCTCTATGTGGGACCGGAGCACGGTGGCGAGGTCGGCCTCGAGGACGTGCAGGCGGTGATCGGCGACAGCTCGGCGATCGGCATGGATGGGCTGGTCGCCGCGGTGCTGCGGGGGCGCGCCGGCGAAACCGCCCGGCTGCTCGACCGGCTGCTGGCCGAGGGGGTGCATGCGGTGGCCCTGCTGCGGGCGGTCTCCCGGGCATTGCAGCAGCTCCTGCCGCTGCGCCACGCGCTCGATCGCGGGCAGCCGGCGGAACGGGTGCTGGCGGCGGCGCGCCCGCCGCTGCATTTCCGCACCCGCGCGGTGTTCGCGGCCGCTCTGCCGCAATGGGATGCGGCCCGGCTGATCGCCGGCCTCCGGCAGCTCCAGGAGGCGGAGCTGCTGTGCAAGACGACGGGCAGCCCGGCCGCCCTGGTGTGCCGCCAGGCGCTGCTCGAGCTCGGCCGGCCGCAGCCCGTCACGTCCTGAGCCCGCCGCTTGGCTCTTTCCCTGCCCGGCGCGCCCGGTAAGATGGGAGCCAGGGGAGAAAAGGGACTGCTCCGTGCTCCAGTTCGTCGTGCGTCGCCTGCTGCTGATGGTGCCGACGCTGATCGCCATCAGCGTGCTCACCTTCATCATCATCCAGCTGCCGCCGGGCGATTTCCTGAGCGCGCAGATGGCCGAGATGCAGGCCCAGGGGGAAAGCCTGCAGGGCGAGAAGATCGAGTATCTGCGCAAGCTCTACGGTCTCGACCGGCCGATGTGGCAGCAGTACCTCTACTGGGCATCGGGGCTGCTGCGGGGCGATCTGGGCTGGTCCTTCGAATATGATCGGCCGGTCAGCGAGGTGATCGGCGATCGCATCTTCCTGACCTTCGTGATCTCCTTCGCCACGGTGCTGTTCACCTGGATGATCGCCTTTCCCATCGGCATCTACTCGGCCACCCACAAATACAGCTGGACCGATCACGGGCTCACCTTCCTGGGCTTTCTCGGTCTCGCCACACCCAATTTCCTGCTCGCCCTGGTGCTGCTGTATTTCGCCAATGTCTGGTTCGGCATCTCCATCGGCGGGCTGGTGGCGCCCGAATATCTCGACCAGCCGATGAGCTGG
>CAYYZI010000309.1:0-4318 GCA_964475675.1 uncultured Geminicoccaceae bacterium | reverse complement strand
AGCGCCGGCCACTCCACCCGGGCGCCACTGCGCTTCGATTCGAGGGCCGCGAACACACCCGCGAGGCCGGCGAAGAACAGCCCGGAGCCGAGCAGCACATAACCCGCATAGAAGAATGCCGAACCCTCGAACTCCGTGGCGAGTTCGAGTGGCGCCGCGTAGGTGACAGCCGCGCCGCTCGCCGGCGCGAACAGGTTCAGCGTCCAGCCCGTGTAGAGAAGGAGCACCGCGGCCCACAGCAGGGCCCGTGCCGGCCGTGCCAGCCGTGCGCCCTCGGTGGACGCCAGCAACAGAGCGAGCATGATGCCGATCTGCACAAAATAGAGCCAGTAGTAGAAGACGTTGGTGGCGTGCAACGTCAGCACCTGGAACACGTTCATCGGCGGCAGCTCGATCCAGCCCGCTTCGTCGACGGCGACCAGGAGCCCGAACACGATCCCCAGAAACAGGGCCGTTAGGCCGAAGCCGATGATGACGGCGATCAGCGCCTTGTCGGCTCGAGGCAACTGCTGCAAGCGATCGGCAAGGGTCCGGCCGTTCCTGTCGTCTCGCATGTCCCGCATCCTCCGCACGTCTCAGCTCGCGGTCGCACTGTCATGGGCGGCAGGCCGGTCCGCCATGCCGCCCGAAGAGCGCGCGGGCTCGACGAGGATGCGGCCCTGCATGAGCGGATGGCCGATGCCACAGTAATAGCTGCAGTAAAGGAGATACTCGCCGGGCTCGCGGAACGTGATCCGCTTCTCGACCATGATCCCGGGCGGCAGCCGCACCATCATGCTGCCCAGGCCAAGGCTGATCGAAGCGCCATGCACGACGTCTGTCGCCATCATGCGGAACTCGTAGGTGCGGCCCACTTCGAGGCAGAGCTCGCTCGGCGTGTAGCCGAAGCGGAAGGCCTCGAGATAAACGACGGTCGCATCGCCCTCGGCGCTCTCTCTGTGGGCCGCCTCGTCCCCGTCATGTGGCGCCGCCTGCACGCCCTCATCCGGTCCCATGGCCCTTGGCGCAACGCACCCGTCCTCACGCTCGAAGCGGGATGCGAAGGCTTCGGTGTCCTCTTGGAATTCCCGGATGACGGCCTCGCCCGTATCTGCGCCATGATGCGCTCCTTCCCGACTCTCGGCCTCGGTCTCGTAGACACCGAGCACGGCCCAAAGCGGGATCAGGAGGACGACCCCCAGAGCCAGCGCCAGTACGTGCCACCCGCCGATCCTGCGTTCCGCCATCATCGCTCTCCTCAGCCACGGCTCGAGGTTCCCGCGTTCCAAGTTAAGTGGCAGCGAGCGGGTCCGGAACGGCCGGACGGAGAGCTCTGATCACACGTTTTGTCCGCCGCCGTCCTGTCCGATCGGACAGGGTACCGGTACGGGCCGAGGCCCGCTCCTATTCGTCGGGCGGCGCCACGATGCCTTCGCGCAGGGCGCGGATGGCTGCCTCGGTTCGGCTTTGGGCGTGAAGCTTGGAAAGAATGTTCCGCAGATGAAAGCGCACGGTGGATTCGCTCAGACCGAGGGTCTGCGCGATGGCCGCGTTGGTCGCTCCCGTGACGAGCTCTCGGAGCACCTCACGCTCGCGCTGGGAAAGGCGGCCGACCCCGCCGGCCGCGCCATGCGCCCACTGCTGTAGGGCGCGCGCCGCAAGTGCCGGCGTGAACGCCGGTTCACCGGCTGCGGCCCTGCTGAGCAGATCGAGCACGGCTGCCGAGTCGAGGTTCTTCAGCGCGTAGCCCTGTGCACCCGCCCGCACGGCCTCGAACAAATCGTCCTCGGCTTCGGAAACCGTGAGGATGACGATCCGGACTCCCGGGCATTCGGCCTGGATCCGACGCGTCGCTTCGAGCCCGCCCATGCCCGGCATGCGGATGTCCATGACCACCAGATCGGGGGCGGTCGCATGGGTGGCCCGGATGGCCTCCTCGCCGCTGCCCGCCTGCCCCACGACCTCGAATCCGGGCAGGGTAGCCAGCAGAGCACACAGGCCTTCACGGAAAATGGGATGGTCGTCCACGACCAGGACGCGCGTGGTCACGCTGTGCGTTCTCCGGGGGCAGCGAGTGGCAGTCGGACGAGAATGCGGGTGCCCGCTCCCGGCGCGCTCTGGATATCGAGACGGCCGGCGACCGATTCCGCACGCTCACGCATCGTCGAAAGCCCGAACCTCGTGCCACCCTCGGCAATGCGTGCGGGATCGAAGCCGGATCCGTGATCCTCGACGGTGACCACCAGCTCGTCGCGCTCTCGTTCGAGCCGCACGAGAGCCCGGTCGGTACGGGCGTGCTTGGCGACGTTCATCAGCGCTTCCTGGACGATGCGGATCGATTGCACGGCGGTTGTCCATTGCAGTCCGCGCAGCGTTTCTTCCGGGGCCTCGACTTCCAGCCGGACCTCGATGCCCGACTGCGCGGCGAAACGCTCGACATACGCTTCGAGTGCCTGGGCGAAGCCATCCTCGGAATCGGGTTTCGAGCGCAGGCCGAGAATGCCCTGCCTCACCTCGAGATACGCGTCCTGGGCGATCTCGCGCAGACGCGCCAGATGCGCCTCGGTCTCCGCACGCTCGCCGCGGTGCAAGGTTGCGACGGCCGCCGCGGCGCGGGCGAGGATGCTGCCCAGGAGCTGGGCGAGGCCATCGTGCATTTCGCGCGCGAGGCGCTCGCGCTCCTCGATCGCGGCGAAGCCCGCGAGGCGCTCGTAGAGGCGGCTGTTGTTGATGGCGACGGCCAGCTGGTTGGCGATGCCGGTGGCGAGTCGGATCTCCTCGAGGGCGTAGGAGCGCGGTGTCCGGTGGCCGACCAGCAATGCCCCGACCGGCCGACCACCGACGCGGATGGGGACGGTGAGGGCGGCCGCCGGTGCGCCGACGACGGCGAGATGCCTGGCCACCGGACCGCCGGCAGCTTCGCCGGCCAGATCCTCGATCACCAGCGCTTCCCCGGACAGCACGACATCTCCCCCTACGCACTCCCCCAATCGCGTCGACAGCCGGCGCGTGGCCGAACCGGATGCCGGATCGTGGAGCTTCCAGTGCACGGTGCGCTCGGCTTCATCGACGAGCGCGAGGCCGGCGACATCCGCGTTGAAAAGCTGCTGCGCGCGCAGAACGGCCGTCTCTTCGATGGTCTCCAGGCGGTGAAGCCCCGAAAGGCGCATGCCGAGCTCGTAGAGAGCTTCGAGCGATGTCGTCTGCCGCGCGAGCTCGTGGTTCTTCGTGCGCAGCACCGCGTGGGCCTTCTCCAACAGGTGCAGCTGCACGAAGACGATGACGGAGCCCAGCGAGGCGACCGCCACGACCAGGATCATGAAGGGCAACGGTTCGCGATCGACGGCGACATGACCGCGAAAATGCCAGCCATACTCCCAGGACACGAAGAACAATATGGGAACGAGGCTCGCGATCCATTTGATGCGTCCCAACGCGAACCGCTGGGCCAGCCCTTCGAGCCATCCTGTCGGTTCGCCCCCAACAGCAGGGGCGGCCGCTCGCTGTGCCGAAGCTGCCTCTGCCTCGCTCATTCCGCGGCCCTCGCGAACATCGGTTATGCGCGCACGAAACCAGAAGATGCATCGCTTCGCAGGCGAGGCAAGCCGCTGCCGGGTTCGGTGCCTTCGAGCGTCGGCATGCGGCATGGATTACGGGCAATGGGCAATAATGCTATTGTGTATTGTGAAGGTCCGAAAACGACGATGCCCTAGGGGGGAAATCGGTCAATGTTCCGACTGCTCTGCAGGACATGATCCCGCTCAGGCGCAGGCCGGGCCGGACGTTGAAATGCACGATCACGTTGTATCTCGGGGAATCGGTACCGCGCGGCGTGCTGTTGGGCGCCGATGCCGGCATGCCGTTGACGCTCGTCGAGCTCACGGCCACCGGCGCAGTGAGAATCACCGATCCGAGTGGCACCACTTTCACCACCAACGCGACCGTGCACCAAGGCCAATCGGGGGTGGATATCCGCATCCTGGCCGGTCCCAGCGGGATCCAAGTGAAGATAGCCGAAACGGAGGAACTGGCCCCGGTCGCGATGGACTTTTCGGCCGTGACCGAGACCTATTTCGGGTACCGGCCGGACGGGCTGCGCAGCGACGCCATCGGCGTTCTCATCTGGGAGAAGGATTGAGGCACCGACGCCGGCCTTCGGTTCGCTACCGCATGCCGCAGCACGAGCCCTAGTGCGCAGCATGCGGTCGCTGGTCACGTCTCAGTAACGGCTCTAGGCAGCGTGCGAACTAGGCACGATACAGCCGCGGCTGGCGCTGCGGACGAAGCGTGGCATTGACTATGGAGGGGCAATCTCGGGGGGCGCCTAGGGTTCCGTGAC
>CAYYZI010000308.1:0-4321 GCA_964475675.1 uncultured Geminicoccaceae bacterium | reverse complement strand
CTCGATCGAGAATCTGGATGCCGCCCGGTCGACCCTGCTGGATGTCGACATGGCCACCGAGATGACCAAGTTCACCTCGTCCCAGGTCATGACCCAGGCGAGTGTCGCCATGCTCGCCCAGGCCAACCAGATGCCTCAGAATTTGTTAAGGCTTCTGAGCTAGACACGATCGGACCGGGTACGCCGCCTTCGGGCGGCGTACCTTCCCCGTCCGGCGCCGACAGGCAATAGGAGATTGTCATGTCGACAGAGATCACGCCCGCCCTTCGATCGCCGCGCCTGGAGCCGCCGACGCGCGAAACCGGCGCGCGTGACGTAGCCGCGGCGGCACCCCGTGTCCGCGGTTCGGGCGCCGCGCAGGTGAGCCTGGATGCGGCGGTGCGGGATGCGGCCCGTCAGCTCTTCGAAGGCCGCAACGTGGATATCCGCGGCTTTCACGATCCGGTCGCCGATCGCATGGTCTACCGGGTGGTCGATGCCCGCCGCGGCGAAGTGCTGTTCCAGAGCCCCCCGGACCAGCTTCTGCGCTTCTATGCCATGAGCCGGGGGATCGAGAACCGGCCCCTGCTGCGCGTCGACATCTAGCCGCCACCGCCTCGGGAGACCGAAATGGCCTCGTCCATCGACTTCGGTACCATCAGCATCAGTGGCGGCACCACGCGCCTGAGCGGCACCAGCTCCAATCTCGACACCGAGGCCCTGATCGAGGCCCTCTCCGAGGCCAAGCGACTGCCGGCGGTGCGCCTCGAGAACCGGGTGGCGGAGAACGAGGCCAAACTGGCCGCCTATGAAGAACTCCGTGGCCTGGTCGGCGATTTCAAGGATGCCGTCGCCGGGCTGCGCAATCCGCCCGGCTTCCTCGGCGTCAACGACAATCTGTTCGAGAAGAAGGACGTCTTCTTCAGCTCCGACACCACCACCTCGCCGGCCGAGCTGCTGGCGGTGAGCGCCGCCAACACCGCCCAGCCCGGCAGCTTCACCCTGACCGTCGACCGGCTGGCGGCGGCCCACAAGTTCTCGAGCGACAGCGCCGGCGGCGCCACCCAGACCCTGGCCGACGCCTTCAACGGCGGCACCGCCTTCAGCGGCAGCTTCACCATCGGTCTCGCCGGCAGCGGCACGACGGGGACGGTCACCGTCGACGGCACCATGGACATCTACGATCTCGAGGCGGCGTTCAATGCGGTCAGCACCGACAGCGGCGTCAATGCCAGCGTGCTCAAGGTTTCGGATACCGACTACCGGCTGCTGCTGACGGCCGACGAGACCGGCAAGACGATCCAGCTCACCCCCACCGGCGGCGACGCGGTGCTCGACATCGTCGGCCTCACCACCGGCGGCGGGGCGACCATCAAGAACGAGATCCAGGCCGCCCAGACCGCCCAGATCACGGTCGACGGGGTGACCATCACGCGCAGCAGCAACACCATCGACGATGTGCTCGAGGGGGTCACCTTCAGCCTCTTCAAGGCCGACAGCAGCACCACCGTCACTGTCGATGTCGAACGTTCCGCCGCTTCGGTGAAGGAGGCGGTGATGTCCTTCGTCGACAGCTACAATGCCCTGCGCGACTTCGCCGCCGCCCAGGTCAAGGTGGGCGAGGATGGCACGGTCGACGAGAATGCGGTGCTGTTCGGCGATGGTACCCTGCGTTCCATCGTCAGCGGCGTCAGCGACACCGTCGCCTCCCAGGTCGACGGTCTGGCGGCGGGAGCACTCGCCTCCCTCGCCGAACTCGGCATCACCCTCGACAGCGACAACAAGCTGGTGGTCGACGAGACCAAGCTCGACGACAAGCTGGTCGCCGATCTCGACGGGGTGCGCAAGGTGTTCGAATTCACCTTCGAAGCCTCCTCCAGCGAGCTCGCCGTCTATTCGCGCAGCAACGCCCTCGCCGACACCAGCTTCACCGTCAACATCGTCGACAGCAATGGCGACGGGGTCATCGAGAGCGCCGATATCGACGGCGTGGCGGTGGATGTTTCGGGCGGGCGGATCACCGGTCGCGACGGTACCGCCTACGAGGGGCTGGTGCTGCTGTGGAGCGGCACCGGCAGTACCAGCATCACCGCCACCGCCACCCAGGGCATCGCCGACCGGCTGTACAATACCTTGGATGCGGCGATCGACAGCATCGACGGCACCCTGACCAACGCCATCGACAGCGTCGAGCAGGAAAATGTGCGTCTCGCCGACGAAATTGCGAAGATCGACACCCGCGTGGAAACCTTTCGTCAATCCCTTATTGAGAAATTCGCGGCGCTGGAGGCCGCACTGACGGTTGCCAACAGCATGCTTCAGCAGGTGCAGGCGACCACGGCGGCCATGTTCGGCAAAGACCGGTGACCCAGAGAGGAGTGCCGCGACCATGAATGCCCATATCCACCATCGTGCGGCGGCCGCCTATGGCCAGGCCGCGCAGACGATCCCGCCGCTGCGCCAGATCGTGATGCTCTACGAGGGAGCGATTCTGCGCCTGGGCGAGGCCCGCCAGGCGATCGCCGAGGACCGCATCGAGGACCGCCATCGGGCGACCACCAAGGCGGCGGCGATCGTCGACGCCCTGCATGGCTGTCTCGATTTCGAGCGGGGCGGCGAGGTGGCCACCCATCTCGACCGTTTCTACACCTATGTCAGCTTTCGCATGCGGCAGATCGATATTCGCAACGACGCCTCGATCTGCGACGAGCTCGTGGGCCTGCTCGGCGAGATGCGCGACAGCTGGGCGGCCCTCGAGCATGGCGACGGCTCGCTTCCCCCGGCACCGAAGACGCCACCTGCCCCCCAGCCGCAGCTCGGTGCCGGCTGAGGCGGCGGTCCCGGCACCGGGTCCCGCCGCGGCGGCTTCGCAACCGGCGCACCGTTTCGTTGGCCCTTTCGCGGGGGCGACCGCGGCGAGCGGGCTGCGGCATGGTCGAAATTCACACTCGCCCGCCGGTTGCAGCCGTATCGCCGCGTTCATATATGTGCCTTGCGCCATCCGCCGACGCCGCCTTCGACGGACGCGCCGGCATGCCAGCGGCGCGCGCGACGAGATTGAGGCAGGTGCGCTCGGATCGAGGCATGAGAGAGCGTACACCGCGAGGGACAAAGAATGAGCAAGATCATCGGGATCGACCTGGGCACGACGAATAGCTGTGTCGCCGTGATGGAGGGCAAGAACGTCCGCGTCATCGAGAACGAGGAGGGCATGCGGACCACCCCCTCCGTGGTGGCCTACACCGAGGACGGCGAGGTGCTGGTCGGCATGCCGGCCAAGCGTCAGGCCGTGACCAATCCGGAGAACACGGTTTTCGCCGTCAAACGTCTGATCGGCCGTCGTTTCGACGATCCGGTGGTGCGCAAGCACATCGAGATGGTGCCCTACAAGGTGATCCGGGCCGAGAACGGCGATGCCTGGGTCGAGGTGCGGGGCAAGAAGATGGCGCCGGCACAGGTCAGCGCCGAGATCCTCAAGAAGATGAAGGCCACCGCCGAGCGCTATCTGGGGATGCCGGCGGAAAAGGCGGTGATCACCGTTCCGGCCTACTTCAACGACGCCCAGCGCCAGGCCACCAAGGATGCCGGCCGCATCGCCGGTCTCGAGGTGGTGCGCATCATCAACGAGCCGACGGCGGCAGCGCTGGCCTACGGCTTCGACAAGAAGAAGTCGGGCACGGTTGCGGTCTACGATCTCGGCGGCGGCACCTTCGACATCTCCATTCTGGAGATCGGTGACGGCGTGTTCGAGGTCAAATCGACCAATGGCGACACCTTCCTGGGCGGTGAAGACTTCGACCAGGGGTTGATCGACTACATCGCCGAAGAGTTCAAGAAGGAGCACGGCATCGATCTCCGGGGCGATCGGCTGGCCCTGCAGCGCCTCAAGGAGGCGGCGGAGAAGGCCAAGATCGAGCTGTCGACGACGATGCAGACCGAGATCAATCTGCCGTTCATCACCGCCGATGCCAGCGGCCCCAAGCATCTGATGATGAAGATCACGCGGGCCAAGTTCGAGCAGCTCGTCGATGATCTGGTGCAGCGCAGCATCGAGCCCTGCAGGCTGGCGCTCAAGGATGCCGGGCTGCGGGCCTCGGACATCGACGAGGTGATTCTGGTCGGCGGCATGACCCGCATGCCCAAGATCATCGAGGCGGTGAAGCAGTTCTTCGGCAAGGATCCGCATCGCGGCGTCAATCCCGACGAGGTGGTGGCGGTGGGTGCCGCCATTCAGGGCGCGGTGCTGGCCGGCGAGGTCAAGGACGTGCTGCTGCTGGATGTCACCCCGCTGTCGCTGGGCATCGAGACCCTGGGCGGCGTGTTCACCCGGATCATCGACCGC
>CAYYZI010000307.1:0-4349 GCA_964475675.1 uncultured Geminicoccaceae bacterium | reverse complement strand
GGGGCTGGAGTTTCGGCGCCCGCGAACGGGGCTACAGCTGGCGCGAGAAGTTCGAGGTACTGCCCCGGGTGCTGCCCTTTCTGGCGATCGTCGTCGGCGTTCTCTACGTCCTCTACGGCGGCATCGCCACGCCCTCGGAAGCGGCCGGAGTCGGCGCCGCGCTCTGCCTGCTGCTGGTGGTGGTCGTCTATCGCATCACCGATCCCCTGCATCTCTGGGCGATCCTCAGGGACAGCACCCGGGAATCGGTGATGATCATGCTGATCATCGCCGCCTCGGCGCTCTTCTCCTACATGCTCTCCAGCCTGTTCATCACCCAGTCGGTGGCCGAGACCATCGGCTCGCTGGACGTCAATCGGTGGGTGCTGATGGGCATCATCAACCTGTTCCTGCTGGTGGCCGGTTTCTTTCTGCCGCCGGTGGCGGTGATCGTGATGACCGCGCCCATCCTGCTGCCGATCATCACCCAGGCGGGCTTCGACCCGTACTGGTTCGCGGTGATCTTCACCATCAACATGGAGATCGGGCTGATCACCCCGCCGGTGGGGCTCAACCTCTACGTGATCAACAGCATCACCCCTGATGTGCCGCTGCCGGTGGTACTGCGGGGAGCATTGCCCTTCATGCTGATGATGGTCCTCGGCATGGTCCTGCTGGCCCTGTTTCCGCAGATCGCCACCTGGCTTCCCGATCAGCTCATGGGCCCGGCGCGCTTCGGGTAACAGCGCCGCACCCGGCTGGCGAAAGCCGTGGCCGGTGATTATCGAAAGATCGAACATGCGGGGGAGCGCGATGATCGACCTCTACACCTGGAGTACGCCCAACGGCCGCAAGATCTCGATCATGCTGGAGGAATGCGGCCTCGCTTACGAGGTGCATCCGATCGACATCACCAGGGGCGACCAGTTCGATCCGGAATTCCTGAAGATCAGCCCCAACAACAAGATCCCGGCCATCATCGACCGCGACAACGGCTGGAGCGTGTTCGAATCGGGTGCCATCCTCATCTATCTCGCCGAGAAGACCGGCCGGTTCCTGCCGCAGGAGCCGAAGAAACGCCTGCAGACCATCGAATGGCTGATGTTCCAGATGGGCGGCGTGGGGCCGATGCTCGGCCAGGCCCATCACTTCCTGAAGTTCAACCCCGGCAAATGTCCCTATGCCGAGGAACGCTACCACAGGGAAGCCCTGCGGCTCTACGGGGTGATGGACCGGCGGCTGGGCGAGAGCCCCTACCTCGCGTGTGAAGAGTACACCATCGCCGATATCGCAACCTGGCCGTGGACTTCCCGTTTCGAGTGGCAGCGCGTCGACCTTGACAGCTTCCCCAATGTGCGCAGGTGGTATCTGGAGATCGCGGCACGGCCGGCTGTCGTGCGCGGCTACGATGTTCCGAAACGCAACCAGCAGATCCCGGTGCCCCGATGACCGTCGTCGATACCCTTCCCGTCCGCCGCGTCCGCCAGGCGCTCGCCGCCAAACAGATCAAGGAACGCCTCATCGAGTTCGACAAGCCGGCCCGCTCGGCGGAGGAGGCGGCGCGTCGCCTCGGGGTCGAACCCGGTGCAGTGGTCAAGTCGCTGGTCTTCGAGATCGGCTTCGATCCGGTGATGGTGCTGATCGCCGGCGACCGCCGCTGCAACGAGGAGAAGCTGCCCGAGCTGTTCGACCTCGAGGGCGAGGTGCGGCGGCCGGATCCGGCCCGGGTCGAGGAGCTCACCGGCTTTCCGGCGGGCGGGGTGGCGCCGGTCGGCTCGATCACGCCGATGCCGGTGGTGATCGATGCCAGCCTCGGCCGCTTTCCCCGGATCTATGCCGGGGCCGGACATCCGCGCTGCGTCATGGAGCTGACCTTCGACGATCTCCTGTTCCTGACCGACGGCAAGGTCGAGGAGAGCGTCGCCACCGAATGAGGGCGGCCGCCGGCGCCGTTGACGATGGGTCGGGCCGCCTATAGATAAGCGCGCGTACGGAGACGTGGCCGAGTGGCTGAAGGCGGCGGTTTGCTAAACCGTTGTACGGTGACAAGCCGTACCGAGGGTTCGAATCCCTCCGTCTCCGCCAACTCGATCGAAGGACGCCGGATCGTGACCCGAGCGATCGAGCGCCCGCCGTGTTTCCTTCCCCGAAGCGAGTACCTCCCATCCCCGAGGTATCGCCGGTGGCCGGGGAAGATGGTGCGCGACCCACGCCGCCACCGGCGGCCAGCGTCATGACCGGGCCCTCGAAGGTTCCCGAGCGAGGATTTCCCCCGAGCGAGTTCGCCGACCGCACCTCCCGTGCGCAGGCCCGCATGGCGGCGCGCGACATGGCCGGCATGCTGCTCACCACGGAACCCGAAATCCGCTATTTCACCGGGTTTCACACCGCGTTCTGGCAGAGTCCGACGCGTCCCTGGTTCCTGTTCCTGCCGGCCGAGGGCAAGCCCGTCGCCGTCATCCCCGAGATCGGCCTGCCGGTGATGCGGCGAACCTGGGTCGAGGACATCCGGAGCTGGCCGGCACCGCGGCCCGAGGATGACGGGCTGAGCCTGCTGATCGAGCTTCTGGCGCCGCTCGCCCGAAGCCGCCGGCGGCTCGGCGTGTTGAAGGGCCCCGAGACGCATCTCCGCATGCCCCTCGGCGATTACGAACGGCTGCTCGCGGCCCTGCCCGGTCTCCGGGTTGTCGATGCCACGCCAATCGTTCGCGCGTTGCGCATGGTGAAGACGCCGGCCGAGATCGAGAAGATCGCCCATGCCTGCGCGATCGGCGCAAACGCTTTCGCACGGCTGCCGGAGCTCGCCGCACCGGGCCTGCCGCTCGAGGATCTCTTTCGGGCCTTCCGGCGGGAGGCGCTGGCCCGAGGGGCGGACGAAGTGCCCTTTCTGGCCGGGAGCGCCGGCCCGGGAGGATACGAGGATGTCATTTCGCCCCCCTCCCGCCGCCCTCTGGCGCAAGGCGACATCCTGATGCTCGATCTCGGCCTGCGCTGGGACGGCTATTTCTGCGATTTCGACCGCAACTTCGCCATTGGAAAGGCCGAGGACGCGGCCCGCCGTGCCTACGATCTGCTGTGGCGGGCGACCGAAGCGGGCATCGCCGCCACCCGTCCCGGCGCCACCTGCCGCGAGCTGTACCGGGCCATGCGCGCGGTGCTCGCCGAAGCGGGCGACGGAGGCGGCAACATCGGCCGCCTCGGCCACGGGCTCGGAATGCAGCTCACCGAATGGCCGTCGATCATGGAAGGCGACGATACGGTGATCGAGGAGAACATGGTCCTCACCCTCGAGCCCTCGCTTTCCTACGGTGGAAATCGCATGATGGTGCAGGAGGAGAATCTCGTCGTCGGGCCCCGGGGCGCGCGGCTGCTGACGGCCCGGGCGGCGCCGGAGCTGCCCGTGATCCGGGGATGAGCGGGTGAAGCCGGATTTCGACACAGACGAGGGAATCGGCCGGCGTGCCAGACTCGGGGTCCTGGTGCTGGCCGAAGACGCCACGGTGGAGCCGGAGCTCGCCCGGATCACCGCGCTCGAAGGCGTCGCGCTCTACCACAGCCGCATCCCCATGGCGGCGGAGGTGCGCCCCGACACCCTCGCCCGCATGGAACGCGAGCTGCCCGATGCGGTACGTCTGTTGCCGGCCGCCGCAGATCTCGAGGTCGTCGCCTACGCCTGCACCTCGGGGGCGACGGTGCTCGGCTCCGAAGCCGTCTCCCGGGCGATCGGGACGGTCCTTCCGCGCGCCCGCGTCACCGATCCCCTGGCGGCGATCCTCGCCGCCGGCCGCGCGCTCGAGGTGCGGCGGCTGGGGCTGCTGACGCCCTATCTGCCGGCGATCTCCGAGCGCCTGCGGGGAGCCCTCGAACAGGCCGGGTTCGAAATCGTCGCGTTCGGATCGTTCGAGCAGAGCGACGACCGCATCGTTGCCCGGATCACCCCGACCAGCATCCTCCGTGCGGCCGAGCAGGTGGCGCAGGCCGCCGCCTGCGAGGCGCTGGTGATCTCCTGCACCAGTCTCCGCTGTCTCGACATCCTCGAGGAGCTCGAACGGCGGATCGGCATCCCGGCCATCTCGAGCAACCAGGCGCTCGGCTGGCAGATGCTGCGGCTGAACGGCATCCACGATCCCCTCCACGGCTTCGGGCGACTCCTTTCGCATCACTAGCCGAGGTTCGTAGCCCCGCCTGCGCCGGCCGGGCAGCCTCGCGGCCTCGCGCCTACCATTGCCATCGCTGTCACCACCGGCTCCGACGGAACCGCGTGGCTGCCGCGATCGAAACCCCTTGAGACAAGATATATGTCGAAAGGGATTGACGGCCCGATCGCAAATAACATAATCTTTGTCGAAAGGAGGACCACGGCCGTGCGC
>CAYYZI010000306.1:0-4382 GCA_964475675.1 uncultured Geminicoccaceae bacterium | reverse complement strand
AGCGCTTCGGCGTGATTCCCATCTCGCTGCCCTACGAGGATGTGGAGGTGGCGGTCCAGACCGGCGAGCTCGACGGTGTCGCCTGGTCGGGCATCACCGAGGACTACACGGTGGGTTGGGCCGACGTCACCAAATACTATCTGACCAACCCGGTCTCGGGTGCCTGGGCCGGCTCCTACTTCGTCAACAGCGAGCGCTGGTCGGAAGTGCCGGACCATCTCAAGACCCTGTTCCGGATGTCCATCGACCAGTCGCACTACTACCGGCTGCACTGGTACTGGTGGGGCGAGGCCGAGTACCGCGTCCGCGGCGGCAAGCTGGAGCTGACCTCGATCCCCTCCTCGGAGTGGAAGAAAGTGCAGGACGAGGCGCTCAAGTTCTGGGACGAGATCGCCGCCAAGAGCGAGCGCAACGCCAAGGTGGTGCAGATCCTCAAGAAGTACGTGGCGACCATGGAGGCGGCCGGACCGCCCTATCGCTGCGCCTGATCGGCGAGCGTTTTCCGGGGAGGCGTCGTCCCGCGAGGGGCGGCGCCTTCGCCGCTTGATGGGCCTCCGGCGCCCGACTATGGTCGCCGGCGGAATTGCGCGGGCGTAGCTCAGCGGTAGAGCACGGCGTTTACACCGCCGGTGTCGGAGGTTCGACTCCTTCCGCCCGCACCACACCGCCCACCGGCTTTCGCACTCCGTCGACCGCCGGGGCAGGCTTGCTCGGCCCCGGCGCGGGCCTATACTGCGCTGCAGGAAGAATGGCGGCGCCGGTCGATCGGCTGCACCGCAACAGGACGTGGAGGGAAGGATGGCGACGGCTCTCGAGGATGTGCGCGTTGCACTCAAGGATCCGCGTCTGCTGCGGGAACAGTGCTACATCGACGGCGGCTGGGTCGACGCCGATGACGGCCGCCGGCTGGAGGTCACCGATCCGGCCACCGGCAAGGTGATCGGCAGCGTGCCCAGGCTCGGTGCGGCGGAGACCCGCCGGGCGATCGATGCGGCGGCCCGGGCTCTGCCCGAATGGCGGGCGATGACCGCCAAGGAACGGTCGGCGATCCTCCGTCGCTGGTTCGAGCTGATCCTCGAGAACGCCGAGGATCTCGCCTATCTGATGACCCGCGAGCAGGGCAAGCCGGTGAACGAGGCCAAAGGCGAGATCGTCTACGGCGCCTCCTTCGTCGAATGGTTCGCCGAGGAAGCGAAACGGGTCTACGGCGACATCATCCCGCAGACGGTGCGCTCGCGGCGCATTCTGGTGCTCAAGCAGCCGGTGGGGGTGTGCGCGGCCATCACCCCCTGGAACTTCCCCAACGCCATGATCACCAGGAAATGCGCGCCCGGTCTCGCCGTCGGCTGCACCTTCGTGGTCAAGCCGGCCAGCTACACCCCCTTCTCGGCCTTGGCTCTGGCCGAACTCGCCGAGCGTGCCGGCATGCCCAGGGGCGTGCTCAATATCGTCACCGGCCCGGCGGGCGAGATCGGCGACGAGCTCTGCGCCAGCAAGACCGTCCGCAAGCTCTCCTTCACCGGCTCCACCGAGGTCGGCAAGCTGCTGCTGAAGAAATGCGCCGATACCGTCAAGCGGGTGTCGATGGAGCTCGGCGGCCATGCTCCGTTCATCGTCTTCGAGGATGCCGACATCGATGCCGCGGTGGCGGGCGCCCTCGCCTGCAAGTTCCGCAATGCCGGCCAGACCTGTGTATGCACCAACCGCATCTATGTCCAGAGCGGGGTATTCGACCAGTTCGCCGGGAAGCTGGCCGATGCCGTGGCCAGGCTCAAAGTCGGTCCGGGTACTTCGACCGAGACCGAGATCGGCCCGCTGATCGAGGAAGCGGCGGTGCGCAAGGTCGAGGAGCATGTCCGCGATGCCGTGGCCAAGGGGGCGCGGGTGGTGGTCGGCGGCAAGCGCCACCCTTCGGGCGGGCTGTTCTTCGAGCCCACGGTGATCGCCGACTGCAATGTCGAGATGAAGATCACCCACGAGGAGACCTTCGGCCCGGTGGCGCCGCTCTACCGCTTCGAGACCGAGGAGGAGGTGCTGCGGCTGGCCAATGATTCCGATGTCGGCCTCGCCGGCTACTTCTATTCCCGCGATCTCGGCCGGGTGTTCCGGGTCGCGGAAGCCCTCGAAGTCGGCCTGGTCGGGGTCAACGACGGCGTCATTTCCGTCGAGGTGGCGCCGTTCGGTGGCGTCAAGGAGAGCGGGCTCGGTCGCGAGGGCTCGAAATACGGGATCGATGAGTATCTCGAGATCAAGTACGTGAGCCTCGGCGGGATCCAGTAGGCGGTGGAGCGTTTCGACCTCTTCGTCATCGGCGGCGGTTCCGGGGGCATCGCCTGCGCCCGGCGCGCCGCGGCCTATGGAGCGCGGGTCGGCCTCGCCGAGCCCGGCCGGCTCGGCGGAACCTGCGTCATTCGCGGCTGCGTTCCCAAGAAGCTCATGCATTACGCCGCCCATCTCGGCGACGCCATCGAGACCAGCCGCGCCTATGGCTGGCGGGTGGCGGAACCGGAACTCGATTTCCGCGCCCTGCTCGAGGCCCGCAACGCCGAGATCCGCCGCCTCGAAGACGTCTATGCGCGGATGCTGGAAGAGGCCGGGGTGACCCTGTTCCGCGCGTATGCCCGCCTCGCCTCCAGCGGTGCGCGGCCGCACGAAGTCGAGGTGGGGGCGACGCGGGTGCTGGCCGACAACGTCCTGGTCGCCGTCGGCGGCCGTCCGAGCATGCCCGAGGTGCCGGGCATCGATCACGCGGTCACTTCCGAATTCCTGCTCGAGGAGGTCTATGATCGGCCCGATCATCTGGTGGTGGTGGGGGCCGGCTATATCGGGCTCGAACTGGCCAGCATCATGCGCGGCCTCGGTTCGCGGGTGACCCTCGTGTACCGCCGCGAGCTGCCGCTTCGCGGCTTCGACGAGGATCTCCGGGTCGAACTCGCCGAGGCCCTGGCGCGGGAAGGCGTCACGTTGCGGCCCGGCACCCGCGTCGCGCGCATCGAGAAGAAGGCAGCGGGCGTGCGGCTCGAAACCGATGCCGGCAGCATCGATGCCGACATGCTGCTCTATGCCACCGGCCGCCAGCCGATCCCCAACACCGCCGGGCTCGGGCTCGAGGAGGCCGGGGTGCGGATGGACGCCAGCGGCACGATCTATGTGAACATCGCCTACGAGTCGAACGTTCCGGGCATCTATGCGGTGGGCGATTGCAGCGACCATGCCGGGCACGGGCTCAGCGCCGCCCAGTACGACCTGACGCCGGTGGCCATCGCCGAGGGCCGGGCCATCGCCGAGCGGCTGTTCCACGACCATCCGCAGCTGGTGAACTACGACACCGTGCCGACCGCGGTGTTCGCTATTCCGCAGGCCGCCAGTGTCGGTTACAGTGAACAGCAGGCGCGTGACCTGGGTCACGAGGTGGCGGTGTACAGGACGCGATTCCGGCCGATGCTCCACAGTCTGGAAGGCGGCCCGCAGCGGACCTTCATGAAGCTGCTGGTGGACGAGAGCGACGACCGTGTGCTCGGCTGCCACATGGTCGGCGAGGATGCGGCCGAGATCATCCAGGGCTTCGCCGTAGCGCTCACCTGCGGGGCCACCAAGGAGCAGTTCGATGCCACGGTGGGGCTCCATCCGAGCGCTGCCGAGGAATTCGTAACCATGTACCAGCCGGCTTCCCGAAGCCGGAACCGGGCGAGCGAGAAACGATCATGAGCGAGAACTGGCACCCGGCGAGCTGG
The DNA here is from genome assembly GCA_964475675.1 of uncultured Geminicoccaceae bacterium. Lineage (GTDB taxonomy): Bacteria > Pseudomonadota > Alphaproteobacteria > Geminicoccales > Geminicoccaceae > JALSRW01. The sequence continues at coordinate 648 of CAYYZI010000306.1, read as the reverse complement.
CGCGGCAGACCCGCCCAGCAGATGCCGCACTACCCCGACCAGCAGGTCCTGCGGGAGGTGGAGCGGAAGCTCGCCTCCTACCCACCGCTGGTGTTCGCCGGCGAATGCCGGGCATTGGAGCAGAAGCTGGCCGAGGTCTGTGCCGGTCGGGCGTTCCTGCTGCAGGGCGGCGACTGCGCCGAGGCCTTTGCCGAGTTCAGCGCCGACAAGATCCGCGACACCCTGCGGGTGCTCCTGCAGATGGCGGTGGTGCTGACCTTCGGCGCCGGCATGCCGATCGTCAAGGTGGGGCGCATGGCCGGCCAGTTCGCCAAGCCCCGGAGCGCCCCCACCGAGACCTCGGGCGATGTCGAGCTGCCCAGCTATCGCGGCGACATCGTCAATGCGCTCGAGTTCGAGCCCGAGGCGCGGCGCCCGGACCCCTTCCGCCAGATCCAGGCCTATACCCAGGCGGCGGCCACCCTCAACCTGCTGCGGGCCTTCACCGAAGGCGGCTACGCCTCGCTGACCCGGGTCCATCAGTGGACCCTGGGCTTCGTCGACCGTTCGCCGCAGGGCGAGCGCTATCGCGATCTCGCCCATCGCATCACCGAGGGGATACTTCCTCTCTCAGATAGAGTTCCACTGCCATCTCCACCTTTAATCCGG
>CAYYZI010000305.1:0-4399 GCA_964475675.1 uncultured Geminicoccaceae bacterium | reverse complement strand
AGGTATCGCCATCGATCACATGGACCAGGTTGGAGGCCTCGGCGGTGACCCAGATCTGCTTGTCGTCCTTGGTCACGTAGACGCCCTCGGGCTCCTCGCCGGTGTCCACCCAGGCGATTACCTCGCGGGTCTGCATGTCGATCACGCTCAGCGCTGCGTCTTCCTCGTTGGAGACGAACAGGCGCTTGTGGGCGCGGTCGAATTCGAACGCCTCGGGTTCCTGGATGTAGGGGATTTCGTCGACATATTCGAGTTTCTCGACGTCGACGATGCCGATCACGCTGTCGTCGGCGCAGGCGACATAGAACTTCGTCTGGTCGAGGTTCCACTCCATGTCGCGCGGCCTGCCGCAGACCTCGATGGTCGCCACCACCTTGTCGGTGCTGCCGTCGAGCACCGTGATCGTGTCACTCTTCTCGTTGCTGACGAAAACGAGGCCCGTACCCCTGGCAGCACCCGGGTTGGCCCATGAGGTCAGCGCGAGCACTGTCGCGAGTAGCCAAGCCTTACGCACTCCTGTTCTCCCAGTTTGGTCTTTCTCTTGACCCGGAACGGCTTCTTGTAGTCGGGTGGCCGGTAGGCGATGCCGTAGCGGCCGTAGAGCGCCGCCAGCTCGCCGCTGGCGATGAGCTCCTCGAGGATGGCATTGACCTTGCGCCGCAGGAAGCGGTCCGAGCGGCGCATGCCGACCGCGATGTTCCAGCTCAGATCCTTGCTGTCGGCGAACAGGTCGAGCAGGCGCAGCCGCGCCTCGGGATGGTTGCGGTTGAACCAGCCGGCGCTGATCGGGGTCACCGCCGCCATGTCGATCTCGCCGCTGGCCACGGCGTCCAGCAGCTCGTCCTCGAAGGCGAAGGGGATGGTGGTGAGATCGCGCTGCTCCAGCGTGATGTGGGCGATCGAGCTGCGCATCACACCGATCCGCTGCGCCGGGGTCAGATCCTCGAGGCTGGCGATGCCATCGAGATCGGGGCGCACGGCCAGCACCACGCCGCTGCGGAAATAGGGACGCGAGACCTTGAGCCGGCTGTCCTTGAGGGCCTCGCGATCGGCGATGGCGCCCATCACCATGTCACAGTCGGCGCGCTTCATCTGGTAGCTGAGGATCACCCAGTCGATCCGCAGCCGCACGCCCAGACGTTCGGCGATCAGACCCGCCAGATCGAGCTGGATGCCACGGGGATCACCGCCGCGCCTGGCGAACGGCAGGGCGTTGGGATGGGCGCAGACCTGCAGCACGCCGCGGCGCTGGATGTCCTCGAGAGGGCGGGCGACAGCGCCGTTGGCGATGACCGCGGCACCGAGGAGCGCCCCCAGAAGAGCCGATGAACCCTTGCCCATCACTGTGTGCTCGCTTCTTCCTTGGGTTTCAGCGCACGTATATAGGCGACGATCTCGTCGATATCCTCATCCGAAAACATTCTGCCGAAGGCCGGCATGCGTCCGCGCTTGCCTTCCCTGATGCGCTTGCGGATGAAATCGTCGCTGCGCTTGGTGTTCATCAGCTGCGGGCCCTTGCCCGCATGGCGTCCGCCATCTTCGTGACAGAACCCGCAGACGCTGGCGAACAGGTTGGACACGTCGAGGTGGCTGGCGACGGCCGGACTGGCCAGTCCCGCGGCCAGCAGCGCGATCATCCCGCTTCTGGCGAGTGTGCCTGCCATTGCGGATCCTCCCCTTCTATGGACGGGCAAAAAGGTGGGGGCCAGTGCCCCCACCTGTAAAGGTCTTTTCGGTCCGATGTTCAATCGGGAAGGGTGAAGGTGACGAGCCAGCCCTGATCGGTGGCCATGCTCTTGTAGGGCTCACCGAACAGATCCGGATAGGCGTCACCCACCAGCGACCCCCAGCCGACCGCCACGGAGATGTACTGCTTGCCCCTGACGGCATAGGAAATGATACCGCCATTGTGGCCGAGACCGTTGTTCTGCGACCACAGCTCGGTGCCGTTGCGGGCATCGTAGGCCCGCAGCATGCCCCGCGCATCGGGCACGAACAGCAGATCACCGCCGGTCGACAGCAGGCTGGCCAGAGGCGGTTCGGGGAAGTCGATCCGCCAGGCGAGCTCGCCGGTGATCGGATCGCGCGCGTCGACATGGCCGTAGGCCTTGCCGCCGGCGGGATCGGTGAAGGTGAAGTTGGCACCGATGTTGAGCTGGGCCATGGGCTCGAGGATCGGCGTCGTCTTGACGATCTCGAGATCCATGCACCATTCGTTGCCGACCTTGTAGTAGTAGCCGGTTCTCGGGCTGTAGGTGCCGGTGTTCCAGGAAATGCCGCCGGCGATGGCGGGGCAGAGATTGGTGTGCTTGCCCTCGCGCATGTCGCGCCGGCCGATGAGGTTACCCTTCTCGTCGACGCCCTCGATGAAGTTGATGTTCTTCACCAGTGGCCAGGCGCGCTTGAAGTTGAGCATTTCGTCGTAGACGTACACGTAGCCACCCTTGTTGGGATGGACGATGTAGGTCTCGCCGTCCCGCTCGATGCGCAGGAACTCGCCCACCGCGCTGTCGAAATCCCAGGCGTCGTGCGGCAGCTCCTGGAAGTAGCTGACCAGCTCGCCGGTATCGGGATTGAGAGCGATCACCGAGGTGGTATAGAGGTTGGTTCCCGGTCGCGGACCCTTGGTCTTCCAGTCCGGGCCGGCCCAGTCGTAGAGCGGAGCCGGATTGCCGGTTCCCCAGTAGACCAGGTTCTTGGCCACATTGTAGGTGCCGGGCATCCAGCCACCGCCGCCGCCGGTGCGCCAGGACTCGTTGCCCCAGGTCTTCATCGCCTCCTCGGTGCCGGCGACGGTGAAGAACTCCCAGGCCTTCTTGCCGGTCTTGGCATCGACCCCGAAGATCGGGCCGCGCCACGGCCATTCACCGCCCTGGGCGCCGATGATCACCTTGTCCTTGACCACGATCGGGGCGCCGGTGAAGCCGACCGTCAGCTTCTCCGAGTTGAGCAGCTTGGTGTCCCAGACCGGGGCGCCGGTCTTCATGTCGACGGCGATCAGGCGGCCGTCGACGGTGCCCACGTAGACATTGCCGTGGCCGAGGGCGACGCCGCGATTGTAGGGCGAGTGGGTCTGCTGGGCGATCAGATCCTCGTTGAGCTCGGGAATGTAGGACCAGATCAGCTCGCCGGTCGCCGCATCGAGGGCGAACAGCCGGCTGTAGGAGCCCGAATAGTAGAGCACCCCGTCGGCCACCAGCGGCATCGACTGCAGACCGCGGGTGGCGCGCCCGGGCGTGTGCGTCCAGGCGACCTTGAGATCCTTGACGTTGGCAGTGTTGATCTGGTCGAGCGGGCTGTACTGCCAGTTGTCGTAACTGCCGCGGTACATCAGCCAGTCATTGGGATTCTTGGCCGCATTCTCGATCCGCGAGGGATCGATCGCCCAGCTCGGACCCGCCGGCATTGCCGATACCGCAAGGCCGACGATGGCCGCCGTGATGAGCAGTTGCTTACGCATGGAAAAGCCTCCCGTTTTTCAGAACCTTGGTCCTCCGGAGCCAGTCGGCATCAACCGCACATGCGGTGACGCGCCCTGTCCCCGCCCTGTCTGTTCGTGACCGCCCACCTCCTTTCCAGCTTCCTGCCATCATTCCGCCGCGACCCGGCTGGCATGGCCGGGTACCGGGCCCTCCACCCGCACCCGCTGGCCGACCGACAGATCGGCCAGGGCACCGGCGGCGGACCGCGCCACCAGGAACGGCCGCCTCTGGCCGCCTTCGGTCTCGATCACCAGCAGGGAGCGATCCCTGTCGATCTCGGCCACCACACCCGACAGCGCGACCGGCTGGCGTTGTCCGCAGCGCTTGTCGGTGCGGGTGAGCCGTCCGTCGCCCATGTCGTGAAGCGTGCCGCCGCAATCGCGAAAGCGCAGCTGCCCGTCGGCCGTCGCCACCGGCCAGCCGACCACCCGCCCCATGCCCTTGACGAGCAGAGCCTCGGCGCCAACCGTGGTCGGCAGCATCAATGCCGCGATCACCACTGCATACTGCAGCCCGGACAACCTGCAGCCTCCCTTTTCGGCAATCATGCCGAACGCGGTGGGGAATGTGAAGAGCAAAAGACCGCCAAGGTCCCGGCTCCTAGGTGATGTGCGCGCCGCGGGTCTCCACGTAGACGGCGTAGAGGGACTGGCTGCCGGTCATGAACAGGCGATTGCGCTTGCGGCCGCCGAAGCAGAGATTGGAGCAGATCTCCGGCAGGCGGATCTGGCCGATGCGGTCGCCGCTGGGGGCGAAGATGTGCACCCCGTCGTAGCCGTCGCCGACCCAGCCCGCGCCGGCCCAGATGTTGCCGTCCTCGTCGGCGCGGATGCCGTCGGCGAAGCCGGCCCGCCCTTCCAGGGTCATGTCGGCGAAGGTCCGGGGATTCTTGAGCTTCTTGCCGTCGACGATGTCGT
>CAYYZI010000304.1:0-4407 GCA_964475675.1 uncultured Geminicoccaceae bacterium | reverse complement strand
TGCCGGTGAAGATCGCGGTCAGCCCCACCACCGGCAGCGAGTAGTAGCCGATCTCGATCATCTGGCGGAGGATCTGGCGCGGATACCAGGGTCCGCGCAGACCACGGAACATGCCGTCGAGCGCGAAAAAGGCGATTTCGCCGACGGTCTGCGACACGGTGAGGGTGACGCGGCCGGTGGCGGCGAGCGGGTTCATGACGGATCCTTCATGCCGTGATAGCGACGGCGAAAGCGACGGCCGAGCCGGGTCAGCACCTCGTAGCCGATGGTTCCCGCCTGCTCGGCGAGGCGATCGACACCGTCGCTACCGCCGATGAGTTCGACCCGGGTTCCGGGAACCACCGCCCCCTCGGGCAATGCGCTCACATCGAGGCTGGTCAGATCCATGGACACACGTCCCGCATACGGCACATCGACGCCGGCGATGCGCGCGGTAGCACGATTGCTCGCCGAGCGTAAGAGACCGTCTGCATAGCCCACCGGCACGGTGGCCACCCGCATCCCCGGCCGCACCGGATAGGTCGCGCCGTATCCCACCGTGGCCGGCGCCGCGATCTCGTGGACCTGGAGCACGGGTGCCGTCAGCCGCACCACCGGCTGCATGGGATTGGGCCGCCCGGGTGTCGGGTTGACGCCGTAGAGCGCGACGCCCGGCCGGCAGAGATCGAAACGGTATGCGGCGCCGAGAAAGATCCCCGAAGACGCGGCGAGACTGCGGGGCACTTCGCCGAAGCCCGCCGTCGCCGTCATGAAGCGCTCGAGCTGGATGGCGTTGAGCGGATGCTCGGGCTCCTCGGCGCAGGCCAGATGGCTCATCACCAGACGCAACGCCAGCGGCTCGAGTTGCTCCGGCATCAGCGCCCGGGCAATCTCCGGAGCGAAACCGAGGCGGGTCATGCCGGTGTCGATGTGCAGCGCCGCCGCCAGCTTCTGCTCGACGGCGCGGGCATAGCGCGCCCACAGCTCGAGTTCGCCCGGATGGTTGAGCACGGGGATTAGGCGATGGGCGAAAAGCACCTCCTCCTCACCCCTGCCGACACCGTCGAGGAGGAAGATCTCGGCCTCGTGCAGGAGCCGCCGCAGCGCTACGCCCTCGTCGAGGCGGGCGACGAAAAACCGGCGACAGCCGGCGACGGACAGCCGGGTGGCCACCGGCGCCAGCCCGAGACCGTAGGCATCGGCCTTGACCACCGCCGCCACCGCCGCCGGTCGTGCCCGTTCGCACAGCAGCGCGTAGTTGGCGGCGATCGCCTCAAGATCGATCTCCAGCTCCGCCACCGCCGGGCCGCGCACCGCTCCGCCCATCAGTATCCTTCCGGATAGTCCGCCGATTCGAGATTGCGGAAGCGGCCGTAGCTGGCGTCGAACTGGAGATGGACGATGCCGATCGGCCCGTTGCGCTGCTTGGCGATGATCACCTCGGCCTTGTTGTGGCTCTCCTCCAGCCGCTCGCGCCAGCGTGCGTAGCGCTCGTTGAACTTTTCCGCGTTTTCCTCGGGGCGCTGCTTGGGCTCGGCGCGGGACTGGTAGTACTCGTCGCGATAGACGAACATCACCACATCGGCATCCTGCTCGATGGTGCCGCTCTCGCGCAGATCGGAAAGCTGCGGCCGCTTGTCCTCGCGCTGCTCGACCGCCCGCGAAAGCTGCGAGAGGGCCAGCACCGGCACGTCGAGCTCCTTGGCGATGGCTTTCAGACCCTGGGTGATTTCGCCGATCTCCTGCACCCGGTTGCTCTGGGCATAGGCGCTGACGCCGCGCACCAGCTGCAGATAGTCGACCACTACCAGCGACAGCCCGTGGGTGCGCTTGAGGCGACGGGCGCGGCTGCGGATGGCGGCGATGGACAGCGCCGGCGTGTCGTCGATGAACAGGGGTCGGGCAGCGAGATCCTGGGTGGCGCGGACGATGCGGTGGAAATCCTCTTCCTGGAGCTGGCCCCGCCGCAGATCGTCGGAGCCGATCAGGGCCTCGGCCGAAAGCAGCCGGGTGGCGAGCTGTTCCGCCGACATTTCCAGCGAAAACAGGGCGACCACGAAATTCTCGTGCTTCAGGCCGTCGGCATCCGGGCCGTCGGCCTTTCTGGCGGCGGCATTGGCGGCGATGGTCACGGCCAGCGCCGTCTTGCCCATGCTCGGGCGGCCGGCCAGGATGATCAGATCGGAGCGCTGCAGGCCGCCGAGCTTCTCGTCCAGCCCCTTGAGGCCGGTCGGCACGCCGATCACATGGCCGGTCTTGTTGTAGGCCGAATGGATCAGCCGGACGGCACTTTCCAGCACCTCGGGAAAGGCGCGGAACTCGCCCCGCACCTCGCCCCGCTGGGCGAGTTCGAAGAGCTTCTGCTCGGTCCTCTCGATCTGCTCGAGACCGCTCGCCCGGTTGGCCGGGTCGAAGGTCTCGTTGACCACCTCCTCGCCGATCTCGATGAGCCGCCGCTTGATCGCGAGATCATGGACCACCCGCGCATATTCGGCGGCGTTGACGATGGTCTCGGCGGCGCGGGCGATGCGCGCCAGATACTCGCCGCCATCGAGTTCGCGCAGGGTCTCGTCGGTGTCGAACAGATGGAAGAGGGTGTTGTGATCGGCGAGCTGGCCGCGACCGATGCGCTCGGCGCAGGCCTCGAAGATGCGGCGATGCACCGGCTCGAAGAAATCCTCGGCGCGCAGGAAATCGCTGATCCGGTGATAGGTATCGTTGTTGACCAGGATGGCACCGAGCACCGCCAGTTCGGCACGCAGATTGTGCGGCAGGGTGCGCAGCGGCTCGGCCTGCTGCGGCGCGGCCATGGGCTCCGGAAGGGATGTCGACATGGATCCCAACTTAGCATGAAGCGACGGGCTGACGAGCCCTTTGCAGCGCAAAACCGGAGCGGGAGCAAGGCCCCAGTTCGCGGTTTCCGGAGCCGCGGCGGGTCGCGCCGGCAGCGGGCGGAACGTCTCTGCGGGCAGCGCGCCGGAGATTTCCTAGCCGGGCGGATCGGCCTGTCGCGAACCGGCCGGCGGCAGCTCCCTGCGCTCCCCCACCTGGGCCTCGGCCTGGGCGATCAGATCCTCGACCTTGTCCAGCTCGAGGCGCATGCGCTCGTACTGCGCCTGCACGAACATCAATGTCTCGGCGGAATAGGCCTTTTCCGTGCCCTTGTCGTCGAGGCACTGCTCGGCGAGTTCGAGGGCCATGCGGATGCCGACATAATGCGGCGTGGCGATGCCGGCCTTGACGCACAGCGCGGCGAGGCAGCGCCGGTCGCTGCTGTAGAGCAGCCGTCGCACCACGCGGATGCCGAGCCGCGTCATCACCGTGAAGGCGGTCTCGAAGGCGGCGATGTCGCCGTCACGCAGGAAGGTCAGCAGATCCTCGCCGTCGAGATCGCCCGATACCCAGCGTTCGCGCAGATGCCGCTCCAGGCCGCGATCGCCATGCTCGCGCGCGACCAGGCTGACGCTGACCCGCTCGCGGATCGCCTCCATGATGCTCCGGGCCTGCTGGGGCGAGATGCGGCGATCCCGCAGCAGCTCCCACTCCAGCCGGTCGCCGATGACGCCGACGAGCTGCTCGACCAGCTCGTAGGGCAGCGCCGGGCGCTTGACCAGGCGGTCCTGCACCGGCCGGCTCTCGCGGAATTCCTCGGCGATGCGCTCGAGGGTGCGTCGCGACAGCTCGGCCCCGGCATTGCCGGTGAGCCGCACCACCACCTGCTCGTCGCCGCTGTCGACCAGGGCCTCCGAGACCATTTCGGAGATGCGTTCGCGACCGGCGACCGCGAGCGCGTACTGGATGCTGTTGGTGCGGACGATCTCGACCAGCTCCTCGTCGCTGAGCACCGGACTGCGTTCGAGGATCGGCCGGGCGATGTCGATATCGTCGCGGGCCAGCCGCGAGGCGACATCGGCCGGCAGCTCCTCGCAGTCGGCCACCGCCTCGGCGAGCCGCTGACGCACCTCCTTTTCGACATCCCGGACCAGCAGCAGCAGCACCGCCTTGGCCAGGCTGGCATTGTCGGTGGTCGCCAGCTCCCCGTACTGGCTGCCGAACTTGGCGGCGATGTTGGCGCGGGCCTGCGGCGAACGGGTGCGCTTGAGCTCCTCGACATCGGCCATGCCGAGTTTCTGCTGCTCGGCAAAGGCCGCACCCTGCTCGAGGAGCCTCTGTCTTCGCCGACCGAGGGGGGGAGATGTCGCCGCCGTCACCGATGTCCGCCACGCAATCCCAAAGAAGCGCAAGGTCGGGCCGTCGCCGGATCGACCTTCCTTCGCCTGCGCCAGCCATGCTAACGGGCGGCGGGTTAACAAAGCGTGTAGGAGGGTCCCGGACCAGGATGACCGTGCACCTCGATGCCGCCGCCATCGGCCGCGGCACCGCCCGCCTTCTGGCGGCGCTCGATTTCGCGGTGCTCGCCGAGTTTCC
>CAYYZI010000303.1:0-4413 GCA_964475675.1 uncultured Geminicoccaceae bacterium | reverse complement strand
CTGGTCGATTTCACCCCGCCGGCCGATCCCCGCCGCCGCTTTTCGGCGCGGGTGGCACCGGTGGAGATGGCGGAGGCCGGCCGCGGTGCGGTGCTGGTGCTGCGCGAGGTCTCCGAACAGGTGATGATCGAGCGCATGCGTTCGGATTTCATCGCCAATGCCAGCCACGAGATCCGCACCCCGCTGACCGCTCTCGTGGGCATCATCGAAACCCTGCGCGGTCCGGCCCGCGACGATCCGAAGGCGCGCGAGGAATTCCTCGAGCTGATGGCCGACGAGGCGGCCCGCATGCAGCGCCTCGTTGACGATCTGCTGTCGCTCTCGCGCATCGAACTGGCCGCCAACGCACCGCCCGAGCAGCCTCTCCAGCTCGCGCCCGTGCTGCGCGCGGTGGTGGCCCGTCTGGCGCCGCAGGCCGAAGCCGCCGGCCTGCGGGTGGAGGTCGAGATCGCCGAGCCGCTGCCCGAGGTCGTGGCGGACGCCGATCAGATGCACCAGCTCATCACCAATCTGCTCGACAACGCGATCAAATACGGTGCCGGCGGCGGCCACATCGAGGTGTGCCTCGACCATCTGGACAAGGCCCCGGTCGAGGCTGGACCGGTGGCCGGCAGGGCGGCGCTCCGTCTCTGCGTCCGCGACCATGGTCCGGGCATCGCCCCCGAGCATCTGCCGCGGCTCACCGAACGCTTCTACCGGGTCGACAAGGCGCGCTCGCGCGAGATCGGTGGCACCGGTCTCGGTCTGGCCATCGTCAAGCACATCCTGCGTCGCCACCAGGGCCATCTCTCGATCGACAGCCGGCTCGGCGAGGGCAGCCGCTTCTGCGCCTGGCTGCCGCTTCGGGACAGGAGCCCGTCGGCCTGACTGTCACGAAGCTGTCACGGGATCCTCACAGAATCCGCACCGTCATCGACCATTCCTGCGAGGGCAACAGCCTTCGGAGACAGACAGGATGAATCGCAAGTTCACTGCATGCCTCGCCCTCCTGCTGCTGGCACCGGGCACCGCCGCGTTCGCCCAGCCCGACACCGTACGCATCGACGGCTCCTCCACCGTCTATCCCATCACCGAAGCGGTGGCCGAGGAGTTCCAGATCGAGCATCGCGGCACCTACCGGGTGACGGTCGGCATCTCCGGCACCGGCGGCGGCTTCAAGAAATTCTGCCGCGGCGATACCGACATCAGCGACGCCTCGCGCCCGATCAAGGAGAGCGAGCGCAAGCGCTGTGCCGAGAACGGCATCTCCTACATCGAGCTGCCGGTGGCCCTCGACGCCTTGGCGGTGGTGGTCAACCCGGCCAATGACTGGGTCTCCTGCATGACCGTCGAGCAGCTCCGAACCATCTGGGAGCCGGCTGCCCAGGAGAAGATCCTGCGCTGGAACCAGGTCGATCCGGCCTGGCCCGACCGGCCGCTGCGGCTGTTCGGCCCGGGCACCGATTCGGGCACCTATGACTATTTCACCGAGGCGGTGATCGGCGAGGAGGGCGCCAGCCGCGGCGACTACACCGCCAGCGAGGACGACAATGTGCTGGTGCAGGGGGTGGCCAACGATCCCGGTGCGCTCGGCTTCTTCGGCTTCGCCTACTACATCGAGAACCGGGACAAGCTGAAGGCCGTCGCCATTCGCAGCCCGAAGACCGGCGAGTGCGTCGAGCCCAGCATCGAGAATGCCAAGACCGGCCGCTACCAGCCGCTGTCCCGCCCGCTCTTCCTCTATGTCAATCCGGCCGCCCTCGACCGGCCGGCGGTGGCCGCCTTCATGGAGATGTACCTGGATCCCGAGCTGATCACCGAGCTGGTCGCCGAGGTGGGCTACGTGCCGCTGCCGGAGAAGGCCTACCTCCTCGCCCGCGAGAAGCTCGAGGCGCGCCGTACCGGCACCGCCTTCGCCGGCGGCGCCCAGGTGGGCATCTCGATCGAGGATCTGATCGCCGCCGAGACGATCGACTGACGGAGTACGGGTGAGGATGGCGACGAGCCTGCACCGGGCATCCCCCTCATCGCCATACGGCATCCAGCCGTCGCCGGGCTTTCTCGTCCGGCGGCGGCTCGTCGACCGCCTCATGCGGAGCCTGCTGTTCGCCGCCGCATCGTTGTCGGTGCTGGTCACCCTGGCGATCGTCTACGTGCTGGTGAGCGAATCGCTCCTGTTCTTCCGCCATGTGGGACTGGTGGAGTTCCTCACCGACACCCAGTGGACGCCACTCTTCGCCAATCCGCGCTACGGCATCCTGCCGCTTCTGGCCGGCACCGTGACCGTCTCGGCCATCGCCCTTCTGGTGGCGATCCCCGCGGGCACGGTGCTGGCCATCTATCTGAGCGAATACGCCGACAGCCGGCTGCGGGAAGTTGTCAAGCCGCTGCTCGAGATGCTGGCCGGGGTGCCGACCGTGGTGTTCGGCTATTTCGCCCTGCTGTTCGTGACCCCGCTGCTGCGCCAGGTCATTCCCGGTCTTCCCGGCTTCAACATGCTCTCGCCGGGTCTGGTGATGGGGGTGATGATCCTGCCCTACATCGTGTCGCTGAGCGAGGATGCGATGCGGGCGGTGCCGGACAGTCTGCGCGAGGGAGCCTATGCGCTGGGCTACACGCGCCTGCAGACCGCCGCCCGGGTGGTACTGCCGGCCGCCCTTTCGGGGGTCACCGCGGCATATCTCCTGGGTATGGCGCGGGCCGTCGGCGAGACCATGGTGGTGGCCATCGCCGCCGGCCAGAACCCCAACTTCACCTTCAACCCGCTCGAGGGTGCGGCCACCATCACCACATACATCGTCCAGGTGAGCCTCGGCGACGTGGCCTACGGCACCATCGCCTACCAGTCGATCTTCGCCGCCGGGCTGACCCTGTTCCTGCTGACCCTGGCCTTCAACATCCTCGGCTTCTTCCTGCGACGCCGCTTCCGCGAGGCCTACTGAGGGTTCATCATGGCCGAGATGCTCGTCACCGACACCCACCAGCTCATCGCCAGGGCGCGGCGCCGGGACCTGCTGTTCGCCGGGCTGGGGCTGCTCGTCCTGTTCATCGCCACCGCCGTACTGCTCACCCTGATCCTCGATCTGGTGGTGACCGGCGCCCCCCATGTCGACTGGGATTTCCTCACCAGCTATCCCTCGCGGCGGGCCTCGCGGGCGGGTATCCTTCCGGCCTGGGTGGGCACCAGTCTGGTGATGCTGGTCACCGCTGCACTGGCCATTCCCTTCGGCATCGCCGCCGGTCTCTATCTCGAGGAGCATGCGCCCAGAAGCTGGGTGACCGACGTCATCGAGATCAACATCACCAATCTCGCGGGCGTTCCCTCGATCATCTACGGGCTGCTGGCGCTCGGCGTGTTCGTCTATCTGTTCCGCCTCGGCGAGACCATTCTGGTGGCCGGAATGGTGCTGGCCCTGCTGGTGCTGCCGGTGATCATCGTCGCCACCCGGGAAGCCCTCCGGAGCATCCCGCAGGAAGTGCGGGAAGCAGCCTTTGCGCTCGGTGCCGACAAGTGGCAGACCGTCTCCATGTATCTGCTGCCGGCGGCGAGGCCGGGCATCCTCACCGGCATCATCGTCGCACTGGCCCGGGCCATCGGCGAGACCGCGCCGCTCATTACCATCGGCGCGCTGACCTTCATCGCCTTCCTGCCGCCCTCGCCGATCACGTCCGAGCCGCCGTTTCTGAGCTTCGACTGGCTGTGGTCACCCTTCACCGTGCTGCCGATCCAGATGTTCAACTGGACCTCCCGCCCGCAGGCCGCCTTCCACGAGCTGGCGGCGGCCGCCGGTGTGGTGCTGCTGGTCATGACCCTGGCCATGAACGGGCTCGCCATCTACATCCGCTATCGTGCACGGAGACTGATGCGATGATGTTCGGGGCCAACGCCCTCGCCGAGACCACCCCTCCCGCCGCCGACACCGGGACCGCACAGGCGACCGAGGTGCCGCGCAAGGCCACGGTCGAGGAACTGAGCTTCTGGTACGGCCACAAGCAGGTGCTGTTCGCGATCTCCATGCCGATTGCCGAAGGCTGCGTGACCGCCCTGATCGGACCTTCGGGCTGCGGCAAGAGCACCTTCCTGCGCTGCTTCAACCGCATGCACGATCTCTATCCGGGCAACCGCTACGGCGGACGGATCATCCTCGAGCCCGAAGGCATCGACATCATCAGTTCGAGGACCGATCCCATGGTGCCACGGCTGCGGATCGGCATGGTCTTCCAGAAGCCCAACCCGTTTCCCAAATCGATCTACGAGAATGTGGCGGCGGGCCTGCGCATCCGCGGCGTGCGCAGCCGCGCGGTGCTCGACGGACAGGTGGAGAAGTCGCTGCGACGGGCGGCGCTCTGGGAGGAGGTCAAGGACCGGCTGCATGCCAGCGCCTACACCCTCTCGGGCGGCCAGCAGCAGCGCCTGTGCATCGCCCGGGCGCT
>CAYYZI010000302.1:0-4445 GCA_964475675.1 uncultured Geminicoccaceae bacterium | reverse complement strand
CCTGTGGGAGGGCATCGCGATCTGGGCGGAGCGGGTCAAGCGCCTCACTCCCGAGGATATCCGCGGCCGGGTCCTCAAGGCGCTGCCCTGGTTCGTGGCCCATGGCGTGACCCACATCCGCTCCCATGTCGATGTCTGCGACCCCAAGCTGACGGCACTCAGGACCCTGCTCGCGATCAAGCGCGAAGTGGCCGAGCTCATCGACATCCAGCTCGTGGCCTTCCCCCAGCTCGCGGTCTACTCCTTCGAGGGGGGCGAAGATCTGATGCGCGAGGCGGTCGCCCTCGGCGTCGATGTGGTGGGCGGCATTCCCCATTACGAGATCACCCGCGAATACGGTGTCGACCAGCTCCGCTTCATCATGCGTCTCGCCGACGAGGCCGGCCTGCCGGTGGACGTCCATTGCGACGAGACCGACGACGATCATTCGCGCTTTCTGGAGACCCTGGCGGCGGAGACCATCCGCCACCGCATGGCCGGACGGGTGGCCGCCAGCCACACCACCGCCATGCATTCCTACAACAACGCCTATGCCGACAAGATCATCGGCAATGTCCGCCGGGCCGGCCTGCACGTGATCTGCAACCCGCCCGACAATGCGGTGCTGCAGGGACGCTTCGACCATTATCCCATCCGCCGGGGCCTGACCCGGGTACGGGAACTGCTGGCGGCCGGGGTCAACGTCGCCGCCGGCCACGATTCGGTGATGGACCCCTGGTATCCGATGGGCTGCGGCGACCCGCTGCAGACCGCCTTCGTGCTGCTGCATCTGGGGCACATGTCGGGCCGCGCCGATCGCCGCCATCTCTTCCCCATGCTGACCTCGCGGCCCGCCGCCATCTGGCACAACCGGCGGGTGCGGGGCGAAAGCGGCCTCGAGGGACACGGGGTCGCCGTCGGCAATCCCGCCGATCTGATCGTCTGGCCGGTCCCCACCGAGGACGATGCACTGCGCACCCTGCCGCCGCGCCGCTATGTCCTCAAGCGCGGCCGGGTGGTCGCCGAGACCCGGCCGGAGAGCACCACCGTGCTGGGAGCGCCGGTGCGCTATCTCCGGGAGGCCGCCTCGTGAGCCGCTTCGACCCCGAAGCGCGGCAGATGTCGCTGACCGACAACGAAGTGACCCGCTGGCTGCTGTTCGGCATCGTCTTCATGGCCGTCTGGGAGATGGCGGCGACCGCCTACGACGCGCCCTTCCTGCTGCCCGGCCCGAGCCGCATCCTCGCCGAGTTCGTGCGTGCACCGCAGCTCATCCTGGTCAATGCCTGGATCACCACCCAGGAGATCGTGCTGGGCTTTTTCATCGGCTCGGCCCTGGCGATGCTCGCGGCATTGCTGCTGCTGGTGGTGCCGCGCTGGCTCGAGGACTTCATCTTCCGGGCGGTGATCACCCTCAATTCCATCCCCTTCGTGGCGCTGGCCAGCCTGGTGGTGGTCTGGCTCGGCGCCAACACCATCGCCTCCAAGGTGGCGATCGCCGGCCTTTATGCCTTCTTCGCGCTGGTCTACTTCGCCCACAAGGAAATGCTCTCCACCGACCCGCTCAAGGAGGAGCTGCTGACCTCCTACAATGCCAATTTCGGCCAGCGGGTGCGTTTCCTGAAGCTGCCCTCGGCGCTGCCGGTGATCTTCACCAGCCTCAAGGGGGCGGCCATGGCGGCGGTCAACGGCGCCATCGTCGGCGAGCTGTTCGGTGCCTTCCAGGGTCTGGGCTTCATGATCCTGGATTCCCGCTATGTCGGCAACACGGCCCGGGTGTTCGTGGCCGCCGTGCTGTGCACCCTGGTGGGGTGGATGATGCTCGGCGTCCTCGCCGTTCTGGAACGCCGCTTCGTCGGCTGGCATCTCGAAATGACACGACAAACCTAGGGAGGTTATCATGATTGGAAGAACCCGAGCGGGATTGTGGGCTCTGGCCCTTTCCATGGGCACGACGATGAGCGTGGCGGCGGCCGAGCTCGAGCCCGCGACGATGATCGAATCCTGGTTCATCCACGCCGAATCGATCGGCGATCCGGTGGCCGTGGAGAAGGGCTTCTATCGTGACGCTGGCCTCGATGTGACGGTGGTACCGGGCGGTCCCGGCCTGTCGCCGATCGGCCGGGTGCTGGCCGAGGCCCGCAGCGGCAAGCTGGTGATGGGCATCGACTATCCCTACAACCTGCTGGAGGCGCGCCAGAAGCAGGGCCTCAAGCTGGTGGTGCTGGCCGCCGACTTCCAGGAATCGGCGATGCGCATCCTTTCCTGGAAGAAGGTCGAGAGCCCGGCCGATTTCCGCGGCCAGTTCGCCACCTGGATCGGTTACGACAAGCCGATCAAGGCGGTGATCGGCAAGGGCTGGGAAAACCAGATCCAGATCGTCAACCAGCAGGGTGATCCGGCGACCCTGGGCGGCTGGATCGCCAAGCAGTACGACTTCGCCTCGGCGATGATCTACAACGAGGTGCTGGTCGCCGAGAAGGTCGTCAAGGAGCCCTACTTCGTCTATTCCTACAAGCAGTTCGGCGTCGACTGGCCGGAGAACGTGCTGTTCACCACCGAGGAGGTGCTGGAGAAGTTCCCGGAAAAGGTGAAGGCCTTCGTGCAGGCCCGCTACAAGGGCTACAAGTACGCCCTCGACAATCCCGACGAGGCCGGCGACATCCTGCTCGGGTACAACCCCAATCTCGACAAGGCCTTCGAGCTCACCGGTCTCGAGCAGATCCGCACCATCATGGTCACCGATGCCAGCCGCAAGAACGGTCTGGGATATCTCGATATCGCCAAGCTGGAGACCATGACGAAGCAGCTCGTCGATGCCGGCATCCTCGATTCCGAGGACATGACCGGCTTCGCCCGGCCGGTCCCCAGCGGCGTGATGCCCTGACCCGATCCCGGGGATGAACGCGATGCGCGCGCGGCTGGGCAACCTCGGGCCGATGGCGGTGGTGGCGGGGGTGGCCATCCTCCTCTATCTGCCGCTGGTGGTGGTGGCCAACTATCCGCTCGCGCAGCGCGCCCTCGAACGGGGGGCGGTGATGGACTGCGACGGCCCGCTGGCCTGCGCCTTCGTGCTGCGCAATCCGGTGATCCCCGCCCCCGGGCAGCTATTGGCGGGCATCTACAATCTGATGCTGCCGCTGAGCTCACCCAACGCCATTCCGGTCAACGCCTTCTGGACCGGGGTCGAGACCCTGGTCGGGCTCGGCCTCGCTGCGCTGGTGGGCTTCCTGTTCGCCCTCGGCCTCGTGCTGTCGCGGGCCTTCGAGCTTTCCGTGCTGCCCTGGATCGTCGCCTCGCAGACCGTGCCGATCATCGCGCTGGCGCCGATGCTGGTGGTGCTGCTGGGACAGTACGGGGTGCAGGGCTGGCTGCCGAAGGCGATCATCGCCGCCTACATCGCCTTCTTCCCGGTGACCATCGGCCTCGCCAAGGGGCTCAGGAGCCCCGACGCGCTGGCCCTCGATCTGATGCGCACCTACCACGCAACCACCGTCCAGACCTTCGTCAAGCTGCGGCTGCCGGCCTCGCTGCCCTATCTCTTCACCGCTTTCCGGATCTCCACGGCGGCCGCGCTGATCGGCGCGATCATCGCCGAAATGTCGACCATCAGCTTCTTCGGCCTCGGCAAGATGCTGTCGGAGAACGCCCGCGCCTCGGATGTGGTCGGCACCTGGGTGCTGATGATCGCCTCGGCGGTGCTGGGCATCCTGCTGGTGGCCTGCGTCGGCTGGGTGGAGCGGCTGGTGACGCCATGGCGACGCTAGATTCGAGCCTGGCCGCCGCACCCCGGCGCGCGGCCGCCGCCGGCCCGCCCCTGACGGCGCTGCTGGCGCTCGCGGGGGGGCATGCGCTGCTCCTCTATTTCGTCCTGCTGTGGTGGGAGAGGACCGAGACCGCGTCTCTCGCTTGGCAGAGCAGCCTCTATCTGGCGACCCTGGTGGCCGCCCTCGGCCTCGCCCGCCTCGCCACCTGGATCGCCGAGCATCCGGCCGGCCGGCTCGCCCGTTTCCTGCCGGCGGCGCTGACCATGATCCTCACCCTGCTGGCCGCCGAAGCGCTGCTGCGCGCCTATCAGGTGCCGGCCGGCCTCATCCCCACCCCCACCGAAGTGCTGACCGTGCTCTGGCAGGCGCGCGACGTGCTCCTGCAGGACACCTGGCAGACCTTCGTGATGGAGGCGGTGATCGGCTTTCTGATCGGCGTCGGTGTGGCTTTGCCGGTATCCGGGCTGATCGCCCGCTCGGGCTTCCTGCAGCGCGGGCTGATGCCCTATGCCGCCGCCTTTTCCAGCATCCCGATCCCGGCCTTGGCGCCCATCTTCGTGCACATGCTGGGCCTCGACTGGCAGTCCAAGGCGGCGGTGGTGGCGGTGACCGTATTCTTCCCGGTGGTGGTCAATGTCGTGCGGAATGAAGATGGTGCTACTGCTATTGAATATGGTCTCATTGCTGCTGGCATTTCAG
>CAYYZI010000301.1:0-4467 GCA_964475675.1 uncultured Geminicoccaceae bacterium | reverse complement strand
GGCCGGCGCGGCACCAGCAGCGCCGCCGCCGTACTCGGCGCCTCCTGCACGCTGTGACAGGCGAGCCCGGACAGGCATTCCTCGACATCTTTGTAGAAGGAGTTCTGGGCCTGGGTCGCCTGCAGGTCGATGAAGCCGAGGATCAGCGATCCGGCGAGACCGAACAGGGAGGAGCTGAAGGCCGTGCCCATGCCCGACAACGGCGCCGACAGGCCGGCCTTGAGCTCGTCGAAGACGCTGACCAGATCGTTGTTGCCGAGCTGCAGCTCGCCGATCACCAGCGCCACCGCATTGATGGTCTCCAGCAGGCCCCAGAAGGTGCCGAGCAGGCCCAGAAAGATCAGGAGACCCGTCTGGTAGCGGGTGATGTCGCGGCTCTCGTCGAGCCGGGCGCTGATGCTGTCCAGCAGATAGCGCATCGACAGGGTGGACAGCACTTCGCCGCTGCGGTCGCGATAGCCCAGCACGGTGGCCACCGGAGCCAGCAGCCGGGGCGGCTCCTGCAGCGAAAATCCCGGCGCCGCCGAGCGGAAGGCGTCGATCCAGCGCACTTCCGGCCGCAGCATGATGATGCGGCGCACGGCATAGGCGATGCCCAGCGCCAGCACGCCCAGGATCAGCCCGTTGAGCGCCGGGTTGTGCATGAAGGCGCGCCACAGGATGTCGTAGACGGCGCCGACGACGAGCAGCGTCGCCACGAGAAACAGAGCCACGCGGTTGAGAAAGCGCTGGGGATTGGTCATACGTTTATGATGTCCGAAGCCTTCGAAGTCGCCGTGACTTTAACGCAACGCGTGCATCGTGGCACCGCAAAAAGACCCCCGCCGCGTCGCCCTGTCGCCGATGTCGCGGCGCGCCGCTGCGCTCTTGCCTTGCCGTGGCGATCATCGCAATAAGCTCGACACGACGGGTCTCGGCAAGGCGAGGGAGCTGGCGCCATGATTACCATCGATCCCGACAAGGTATGTCATATCATCGTCAAGGCCAGAGCCTTCGACGCCAAGGAGGAGGTGGTCGAGGAGGATTACGCCTCGAACCCCACCGACGAGGACATGCGCGAGGTGCTCCAGGACTATCCCGACGACCCCACCTATGACGAGCTGCGGGCGTTCATCAGCAGCCTCAACGAGGACGAGCAGATCGAGCTGGTGGCGCTGGCCTGGCTGGGTCGCGGCAGCTTCACCGCCGAAGAGTGGGAGGAGGCCAAGGCCGAGGCCGGCCGCGCCCACAACGAACGCACCGCCGAATATCTGCTCGGCATGCCGCTGCTGGCCGACTATCTGTCCGAGGGCCTGGCCGCCTTCGGCAAGAGCTGCGAGGAGTAAGGCCGGAACGCCGGGCGCGCTCGACCGGGCCGCCCTCGCCACCGAGACTGCGGGCATACCCACGACCCCGGACGGCAGGCGGACCATGATCACGAGGCGGCAGGCCTTGAAGAGTACCGTGCTCGGCGAGCTCGCCCTCGGATTCCCGCAGGTGCTGCGCGCAGCAGACGATCGAGCTCAAGCTCAGCCATTTCCTGCCCACCAGCAACGGCATGCATTACGATTTCATGGAGCCCTGGGCACGGGATCTGGAGGCGCGCACCGACGGCCGCATCAGGGTGACCATCCATCCGGGCGGCACGCCCTTGGGCAATGTCGCCAAGCAGTACGATCAGGTGCGCGCCGGAGTGGTGGACATCGCCCACGGCCTGCACGGCATTCCCTCGCGACGCTTTCCGCGCACCTCGGTGATCGACCTGCCGCTCGTGACCGAAAGCGCGGATGCCGCGACCCGCACCCTGTGGGCGCTGCACGACCGCTTCTTCGCGGTCGAGTATCCCGGGGTCAAGGTACTGGCGGTGCATGCCCACAATGGCGGGCTCGTACACACCCGCAACCGCCAGGTCACGGCGATGGAGGACCTCAAGGGGCTGCGCATCCGCTTTCCCAGCGCCGCCACCAAGATGATGCTCGAATATCTGGGAGCGGTACCGGTCGGACTGCCGCCCTCGCAGATCTACGAAAGCCTGCAGAAAGGCGTCATCGACGGTCTCGTCATGCCCTGGGATCCGATGTACGGCTTCAAGCTCGCCGAGCTCGTCGACTTTCATCTCGATGCCCGGGCCTACACGGTCTCGTTCTATTTCGTGATGAACCGTCGCCGCTACGATTCCCTGCCCGAGGAACTGCGGGCGGCCGTCGATTCCATCTCCGGCGACAATCTCATCCCCAGGTTCGGTCCCTGGTGGAACGCCTGGGACGATCTCGGCAAGAAGGCGGCGCTGGCCGATGGCGGGGTGGTCACCCGCCTGAGCAACGAGGAGCGGGCGCGCTGGCGGGAAACCCTGGAGCCGATGATCGACGCCTATCTCGATGGTCTCGCCGAGCGGGGCATCGACAATCCGCGCGCCATCTACGAGGCGCTGGGCGCCAGGATCGACGAGCTCGAGGCCGACAAGGCCTGAACGGACGGCCGGCTCTCCGGCAGTGATGGCCGACCGTCTGAAGGGATGGGCGCAGGGCTTGGCCTGGCTGGCGCTCCTGTGTCTGGCCGCCGACATCCTGCGGCTGCTGCTGCTCGTCCTGTTTCCGGGCATCGCCCTCGCCCTGCCCCGCCTGCTCGGTTTCTGAAGTGCGCTCCGCCACGGAAAACGGCGACGGCATCGGGCCATAAGAAGGTACGAACCCGGCTGTGAATGTGCGCGGCGGGCATCCTGTTGCGGTTGCGGGCGTTCGATCCCGGGGATAGAAGTCGTCGGACGTGCAGAAGTGGGAGAAGACGCGGATGGCCGGGCGACGTGATCGACGTCAGCGGGTTGCGGACGGGCTGCGGATCGCCATGGTGGCGGCATGTCCGTTTCCGGCCCGACGCGGCACGCCGCTGCGCATCCAGCGGCTGGCCGAAGCCCTCGCCGCGCGGGGCCATCATCTCGAAGTCTTCGCCTACGATATCGGCGACCCGGACGAGCTGCCCTTCGCCGTCCATCGCGCCGGCCGCGAGCTGCGCCGGGAAGCGATGGCGCCCGGACCCAATCTGCGCAAGATCCTGCTCGATCCGCGCCTCGCCGCCGATCTCGCGCGGCGGCTGGGGACCGCCCCCTTCGACCTGGTGCACGCCCATCATGTCGAGGGTCTGCTGGTGGCCCTGTGGGCGCGCCGACGCCATGGCGTGCCGGTGATCTACGACGCCCACACCATGCTGGGCTCGGAACTGCCCACCTATGGCCGTGGCCTGATCGCCCGCGGTGGCGCCTGGATCGGCGGTTGGATGGACCGCCGGCTGCCGCGGCTGGCCGATGGCGTGGTAACCGTCACCGAGGACATCCGCGACCGGCTGGTGGCCGCCTGCGGATGCCGGCCGGAGCATGTGGTGGTGGCCATGAACGGGGTCGAGATCGAGCAGTTCCGGCCGCCGCCGGGCATCGTCGAAACGCCGGGCCGCATCATCTATACCGGCACGCTCGCCGGCTATCAGGACGTGGATCTGCTGCTGCGGGCCTTTGCACTGGCCCGCGCCGAACATCCGGGAATCTCGCTCTGTCTGTCGGTGAGCTCGAGCTTCGATCCGTTCGAGCCGATGGCCCGCGAACTCGGCATCCGCGATGCCATCGAGGTGGTCGAGGACGACTACGCACTGCTGGCGGAACGGCTGGCCGCGAGCGCCATCGCCGCGCTGCCGCGGACCCGCTGCGACGGCATTCCCCAAAAGCTCCTGAACTACATGGCCGCCGGCAAGGCGGTGGTCGCCAGTGCCGGCTCGGCCAAGGTGCTGGAGCACGGGCGTACCGGCCTCGTGGTCCCCGACAACGATGTGGAGGCGTTCGCCAGGGCCCTCGGGACCCTCGCTTCCGAGCCCGAACGGGCCTGCGCGCTGGGCGAGGCGGCACGGCAGTTCGTCGAGCGGCACTGTACCTGGCAGGCGACGGCGGAGAAGGTCGAGGCCCTCTACGGGCTGGTCGGCGGGCACCGGCCGATGGCGGCGATGGCCGAAGAGGTGCCGCCGGCCCGAGGCGCGACCGGCACTCCCGGCGCCTGAGCGTTCCCCCTCAAAGCGGCACCAGCTCGGGTGCCAGCCCGCGGCTCTCGAGATCGGCGCGGATCTCTTCGGTGTAGATCGGGTTCATGATCACCACCACATCGGGACGCAGCTCGCGCAGCCGGTCGGGGGAGACGATCTCGTGGCCGCTGCCGGCCAGGAACCTGCCCCATTTGTGGGGGTTGATGTCGACCACCGCGACGATCTCCTCGCCGAGACCGAGGGTGGTCAGATAGGACACCGCCTTGGAGCCCGAGCCCCAGACCGCGACCCGGCGGCCGTCCCGCTGCCAGCGGCGGAGATCCCGCCGCAGCCCTTCGAGCCGGGCGCCGATGCCTTCGCGGAAGCGGACCACCAGCGCCCGCGTCTCCTCCAGATCCTGCTCCAGCGGCAGGTTTTAATACCCTGGTCCTCCAGGAGCTGGAAGAGACGGGCAGATATCTGGGC
>CAYYZI010000300.1:0-4470 GCA_964475675.1 uncultured Geminicoccaceae bacterium | reverse complement strand
GCCGCAGACGGTGGAGGCCATCCGTCACGCCCAGGCGGCCGGGGTGCCGATCATCGTCGCCATCAACAAGATCGACAAGCCGGAGGCCGATCCCGAGCGGGTCAAGAACGAACTGCTCAATTACGATCTGGTGCCCGAGGATTTCGGCGGCGACGTGCTCTGCGTGCCGGTCAGTGCGGTCAAGAAGCAGGGCCTCGAGCAGCTCATCGAGGCCATCCAGCTCCAGGCCGAACTGCTGGAGCTCAAGGCCAATCCCGATCGCGAGGCCCATGGCACGGTGATCGAGGCCCGGCTGGATCGCGGCCGCGGCCCGGTGGCCACGGTACTGGTCCAGAACGGCACCCTGCATGTCGGCGACATCGTCGTCGCCGGTGCCCATTGGGGCCGGGTGCGGGCGCTGGTCGACGATCATGGCCGGCAGGTCAAGGCGGCCGGCCCCTCGATGCCGGTCGAGGTGCTCGGCCTCGACGGCGTGCCCGAGGCCGGCGACAAGCTGGTGGCCGTGGAAAGCGACAAGCGGGCACGCGAGATCGCCGAATACCGCGCGCGCAAGCTGCGCGAGCAGCAGCACCGGCTGACCACCGCTCCCCGCTCCTCCCTCGAGGAGATGTTCACCCAGCTCCAGAAGGGCGAGATCAAGGAGCTGCCGGTGGTCGTCAAGGCCGATGTGCACGGCTCGCTGGAGGCGATCATCGCCGGCCTCGAGAAGCTCAAGAGCGAGGAGGTGGCGATCCGCATCCTGCACGCCGGGGTCGGTGCCATCACCGAGAGCGACATCGCCCTCGCCCATGCCTCCAATGCGCTGGTCATCGGCTTCAACGTGCGGGCCAATGCCCCGGCCCGCGAGGCGGCCCGTCGCGAAGGCGTGGAGATCCGCTACTATGCGATCATCTACGAGCTGCTCGACGATCTGAAGAAGATGCTCGAGGGGCTGCTGGCCCCCGAGGCCCGGGAGCAGATCCTCGGCCATGCCGAGGTGCGGGAGGTGTTCTCCATCACCAAGGTCGGCCGGGTGGCGGGCTGCATGGTCACCGACGGGGTGATCCGGCGCAATGCGCGGGTCCGGCTGCTGCGCGACAATGTCGTGATCTACGAGGGCACCATCGCCTCCCTCAAGCGTTTCAAGGAAGACGTCCGCGAAGTGCGCGAGGGCTTCGAGTGCGGCATCGCCATCGAGGGCTACAACGACATCCGCAAGGGTGACGTGATCGAGGCCTTCGAGGTGCACGAAGTGACCCGAACCCTGGATGGGTGACAACGGTCACAGGCGCCCTATCTTGGAAGCAACCGGAAGATCGCGAAGGCGAGAACGATACCCCACATGACGAGACGTCGCGGCGAGCAGCCGCTTTCCCAGCGCCAGCTTCGGGTGGGCGAGCAGATGCGTCATCTGCTCGCCGGCTACCTGCTGCGCAACGAGATCCACGATCCGCGCCTCGAAGGGGTGAGCGTGACGGTCACCGAGGTGCGGGTCAGCCGCGACCTCAGGAACGCCACGGTCTACGCCAACGAGCTGGGTGCGGAGCTGAGCGCCCCGGTGCAGGCGGCGCTGCGGGCGGCGGCGGCGAAACTGGCCGGTCGCCTGGCCCGCGAGATGCATCTCAAATACGCACCGCGCCTGTCGTTTGCCGCCGACCAGAGCTTCGCCGAGGCACAGAAGATCGAGCGGCTGCTGCGCGAAAGCCTGGCGGCACTGCCGACGGCGCCGGAAGACGAGGGTCCCAATGGCACGTCGTAAGCGCGGTGGCCTCCGCATCAACGGCTGGCTGGTGATCGACAAGCCGCAGGGCATGACCTCGACCCATGTGGTCAATGTCGTCAAGCGGCTGACCAATGCCCGCAAGGCCGGCCATGGCGGCACCCTCGATCCGCTGGCCACCGGCATCCTGCCGATCGCCCTGGGCGAGGCCACCAAGACCGTCGCCTATGTGATGGACGCTCCCAAGCGCTACCGCTTCACGATGCGCTTCGGCGAGGCCCGCGACACCGACGACGCCGAGGGGCAGGTGATCGCCACCAGCGAGCGGCGCCCCGAGGACGCGGAGATCGTCGCCGCCCTGCCCGCCTTCACCGGCACCATCATGCAGCGGCCGCCCATTTTCGCCGCCGTCAAGGTGGGCGGTGAGCGGGCCTACGATCTGGCGCGGCGCGGCGAGACGGTGGAACTCGAACCGCGTCCGGTGCGCATCGACGCCTTCGAACTGGTGGAACGTCCCTCGCCCGACACGGCGGTGTTCGAGGTGACCTGCGGCAAGGGCGCCTATGTGCGCGCGCTGGCCCGCGATCTCGGCGAGACGCTCGGCTGTCTCGCCCATATCGAGGAGCTGCGCCGCCTCGCCGTCGGTCCCTTCGATCTCGAGATCGCCATCTCCCTTTCGGCCCTGGAGCAGATCGTCGAGGACGAGACCCTGCCCCAGGTGCTGACCCCGGTGGCGACGGCGCTGGCCGGCATCCCGGCGCTCGCCGTCACCGAACCGCAGGCGCTCAGAATGCGCTCCGGCCACGCCATCCGCATCGCTCCGGCCCTGTTGCCGGAAGCCGCCGACGAGGGCGACACGGTGCGGGTCATGCAGGGCGGCGAACTGGTTGCCCTGGCCCGGCTGGAAGGTGCGGAGCTGAGCCCGGTGCGGGTCTTCAGTCCCCGATGACGCAGCGATGCCGGGAGTAGAGAATCCATGTCGATTACGGCCGACCGCAAGGAAGTCTTGATCAAGGAATTCGCCACCCACGAGGGCGACACCGGATCGCCCGAGGTGCAGGTGGCCATCCTGACCGAGCGCATCACCAACCTGACCGAGCATCTCAAGGCCCATCGCAAGGACTTCGCCTCGCGACGCGGCCTGCTGATGATGGTCGGCCAGCGGCGCCGGCTCCTCGACTATCTGCGCCGCAAGGACGCGGCCCGCTACCAGCAGCTGATCGGGCGGTTGGGCCTGCGCCGCTGACATCGGCGGGCGGCGCGGCCGGGCCCGAGACGGCCGGCCCCGCCTCCCCCGCCAAATGCCGCGGCATGCGGCTCCCGCCTCACCGAGGCAAAGGTCTGAAAAGGATGTTTGAGATTACACGCAAGGAAATGGAGTGGGGCGGCAAGACGCTGTCCCTCGAATCGGGCCGCCTGGCACGTCAGGCCGACGGCGCCGTGCTGGCCACCCTCGGAGAGACCGTCGTGCTCTGCACGGCAGTCGCCTCCAAGACCCCGCGGGCGGGAATCGACTTCTTCCCGCTGACCGTGAACTATCAGGAAAAGGCGTTCGCTGCGGGCAAGATCCCGGGCGGCTTCTTCAAGCGCGAGGGGCGTCCCTCCGAGAAGGAGACCCTCACCTCGCGGCTCATCGACCGCCCCATCCGGCCGCTCTTCCCCAACGGCTTCCGCAACGAGACGCAGATCATCTGCACCGTGCTGGCCCATGACGGGGAGACCGATCCCGACATCGTCGCCATGATCGGCGCCTCGGCGGCGCTGACCATCAGCGGCATCCCCTTCCTCGGCCCCATCGCCGCCGCCCGGATCGGCTACATCGATGGCGAGTTCGTCCTCAATCCGGCCATCGACCGGCTCAAGGAGAGCAAGCTCGATCTGGTCGTGGCGGGAACCCGCGATGCGGTGATGATGGTCGAATCCGAGGCCCACGAGCTGGCCGAGGAGACCATGCTGTCGGCGGTGATGTTCGGGCACAGCCAGTTCCAGCCGGTGATCGACCTCATTCTCGAGCTGGCCCAGGCCTGCGCCAAGGAGCCCTGGGAGCTGGAGCTGCCCGATCACGGCGATCTCTATGCCCGGCTCAAGGAGCGCTTCGAGGGTGCCCTGCGGGAGGCCTATGCCGAGCCCGTCAAGCAGCGTCGCCACGACCGCATCACCGAGGTTCGGGCGCAGGCCATCGAGGAGCTGGCGGGCGACGATGTCGAGCTCGCGGCCGCGGTGGTCGAGGAGTTCAAGCATCTGGAGAAGGATCTGGTCCGCAACCAGGTGCTGGATACCGGCCGCCGCATCGACGGTCGCGATCTGGAGACGGTACGGCCGATCAGCGCCGAGGTGGGCGTGCTGCCGCGGGTCCATGGCAGTGCTCTGTTCACCCGCGGCGAGACCCAGGCGCTGGTGGTGGTGACCCTCGGCACCGGCCAGGACGAGCAGGTGGTCGACGCGCTCGAAGGGGATCTGCGCGAGCATTACATGCTGCACTACAACTTCCCGCCCTACTCGGTGGGCGAAGTGGGCCGCATGGGCACCCCCGGACGGCGCGAGATCGGCCATGGCAAGCTGGCCTGGCGGGCGACCCGTCCGCTGCTGCCTTCCAAGGACGAGTTCCCCTACACCATCCGGGTCGTGTCGGAGATCACCGAGAGCAACGGCTCGAGCTCGATGGCCACGGTCTGCGGTACCTCGCTGGCGCTGATGGATGCCGGCGTGCCCCTGGCCCGCTCGGTGGCCGGCATCGCCATGGGCCTGATCAAGGAAGGCGACCGCTACGC
>CAYYZI010000299.1:0-4496 GCA_964475675.1 uncultured Geminicoccaceae bacterium | reverse complement strand
GGGATCGATGCCGATGCCCCGGCAGCCGGTGGTCTCGCAGAGCCGGACCAGGAACTCGCCCTTGCCGCAGCCGATCTCCAGCACCGTCCTGCCGGCGAGACCGTATTTGCGGTCCTGGTCGGCGCAGATCTCATCGACGAAGCGCATGAAGCGCGGCGAGAAGGCCTGGGTCTCCTCGTAGTCGGGCGAGTAGTTTTCCTTGTCCGGATCGAACAGGCGGTTCTGGATGAAGCCGCAATCGCCGCAGAACACGAGCTCGAGATCGCCGCGCGGGAAGGCCAGGGCGGCTTCGCGGCTGTCCACCATGAGGCAGCTGTGCACCGGAATGTCGCGGACCTCGTAGAATGCCTCGAGGCGGCTGCCGCCGCATGCCTGGCAGCTATCGACCGTCATGGTCTCTCCCTCAGATGACGACCGGTTCGGGAATCGGCAGGATGAACCTGCCGCCGCCCTCGCGGAAGGCGGCCTGCTGGGCGATGATCTCGTCCTTGAAGTTCCAGGGCAGGATCAGGAGATAGTCGGGCCGGGTCTCGAGGATCCTCGAAGGGGGCTCGATCTTGAGACGCACGCCCGGCACATAGCGGCCCTGCTTGTGCACGTTGCGGTCCACCACATAGTCGAGAATATCGGAGCCGATGCCGCAGTAGTTGAGCAGGATGGTGCCCTTCGCGGCGGCACCGTAGCCGACGATCCGGGCACCCTCGGCCTTGAGCCCACGCAGGAGCCCGGTCAGACGCTCGCGGATCCGGGCGACCCGCTCACCGAAGCGGGCATAGTAGTCGAAGCCGGTGATGCCGAGCTCCCGCTCCTCCACGAGAAGCCCGGTCACGCTGGCCTCCGGCGCATCGCGATGCTCGACGAAGAGGCGCAGCGAGCCGCCATGGATGGGCAGCCTTTCGACCCGGTTCAGATGCAGCCCGTGGCGCGCGAACAGGGCGGTCAGAGCGGTCACCGAGAAGTAGCAGAGATGCTCGTGATATATGGTGTCGAACTCGCCGTGATCGATCAGGTCGCGCACATAGGGCGCCTCGATCACCGCCACCCCCTCGGGCTTCAGGATGGTGGCCATGCCGGCGACGAAGCCGTTGGTATCGGCGACATGGGCCAGCACGTTGTTGGCATGGACCACATCGGCGCGGCGCCCCGAGGCCGCCAGCTCCGATGCCAGCTCGCGCCCGAAGAAGGCCTGCAGGGTCTCGATGCCCTTTTCCCGCGCCGCCCGCACCGGCCCCGGCGCCGGATCGATGCCCAGCACCGGAATCCCCCGCCTCCGGTAGTACTGCAGCAGATAGCCGTCGTTGCTGGCGAGCTCGATCACCAGCGATTCGGGACCGAGGCCGCGCTCTTCGATGCGCGCCTCGACATTGGCCCGCGAATGGGCCAGCAGCGCGTCGGTGAAGGAGGAGAAATAGGGATAGTCCTCGCCGAACAGCTCTTCGGGCGGCACCGTCTCCAGGATCTGCACCAGCGTGCAGTCCCGGCAGAAGGCGACATCGAGCGGATAGCGCGGCTCCTCCCGGTCGAGGCGTTCGGGGGACAGGAAATCATCGGAAAGCGGCAGACGGCCGAGGGAAAGGAAGATCTCGAGCCGGGTGCCGCCGCAGGAACGGCAGACGGGCTGCGGCACGGTCAGGCGGCCTCCCGCCAGTGCAGCCCCTCGTCGAGCCGGCCGCTGTCCTGCAGCTCGCGCACGTGCCGCAGGCGGATGTAGCGGCCGCTCAGGAATTCCTCGGCGGTGAGACCGTGCGCCCGGTAGGCGGCATGGAGCTGCTCGATGCCCCTGCGCACCGTCCACTGCGGATCGAAGGCCGGCACCAGCCGCGGGAGCTTGTCGCAGTTGACGCGATAGTTGCGGGCGTCGGGGCTGGCACCGGCGGCATAGGTGACGCGGGCGCCGGGGAC
The DNA here is from genome assembly GCA_964475675.1 of uncultured Geminicoccaceae bacterium. Classification (GTDB taxonomy): domain Bacteria; phylum Pseudomonadota; class Alphaproteobacteria; order Geminicoccales; family Geminicoccaceae; genus JALSRW01. The sequence continues at coordinate 2,594 of CAYYZI010000299.1, read as the reverse complement.
GATCTCGGCCACCATGTCGGCGACCTCGCGCACCCGGTAGTTCTCGGAGGTGCGACCGACATTGAAGGCTTCCCCGCGCACCACCTCGGCCGGCGCCTCCATCACCGCGACGAAGGCCCGCGAGATGTCCTCGATATGCACCAGGGGCCGCCAGGGCATGCCGTCGCTCTTGATCAGCACCTCGCCGGTGGTGAAGGCGTAGCCGACCAGGTTGTTGACCACCAGATCGCCGCGCAGCCGGGTGGAGACGCCATAGGCGGTGGCGCTGCGCAGGAACACCGGCGTGAAGCGCGCATCGGCCAGCGGCGCCACGTCCCGCTCCACCCAGACCTTGCTTTCGGCATAGGGGGTGACCGGGTTGAAGGATGCCGTCTCGTCGAGGAAATCGTCGCCGGCGGCGCCGTAGTTGCTGCAGGAGGAGGAGAAGACGAAGCGCTCGACGCCGGCCTGCTTGGCCAGCCGGGCCAGCCGCACCGAGGCCCGCCAGTTGATGTCGTAGGTGATCTCGCGATTGAGATCGCCCAGCGGATCGTTGGAGATCCCGGCCAGATGGAGGACCGCGTCGAAGCCCTCGAGATCGGCCGGGGTCACGTCGCGCACATCCTTGCGGATCGCCGGCACGGTCAGTTCGCTGGGGCCGAAGCCGCAATCCTCGTAGAGGAAGCTGTCGAGGCCGACCACCTCGTGGCCGCGCGCGACCAGCATCGGAACCAGCACATGGCCGATATAGCCGTCATGCCCGGTAACCAGCACCTTCATCGCATCAGTCCCAGATCTTCCAGGGAGCGTTGCCGCTCTCCCAGAGCTTTTCCAGTCGCACCTTGTCGCGCAGGGTGTCCATGCACTGCCAGAAGCCCTCGTGCTTGTAGGCCATGAGCTGGCCGTCGCGGGCGAGGTTCTCGAGGGGCTGCCTCTCGAACTGGGTGTGGTCGCCCTCGATATAGTCGAAGATGCCCGGTTCCAGCACGAAGAAGGCGCCGTTGATCCAGCCCTCGCTCATCTGCGGCTTTTCCTGGAAGCTGACCACCTGGCTGTCATCGAGCTCGAGCCGGCCGAAGCGGGCCGGCGGCCGCACGGCGGTGACCGTGGCGAGCTTGCCGTGGCTCCTGTGGAAGCGCAGCAGGGCGTCGAGATCGACATTGGACACGCCGTCTCCCCAGGTGAGCATGAAGGTCTCGTTGCCGAGATAGGGCGCCAGACGCTTGATGCGGCCGCCGGTATTGGTGCGCATGCCGGTGTCGATGAGCTCGACCACCCAGTCCTGGGGCGAGCCGCCCTCGGTTTCCACGTCCCCGGTCTTGAGATTGACGACCAGATTGCTGTTGAGGGAACAGTAGTCCACCATGTATTTCTTGATGTACTCCCCCTTGTATCCGAGGGCGATGACGAAATTCTTGTAGCCGTAGCAGGAATAATGCATCATGATGTGCCAGAGGATCGGTCGCCCGCCGATCTCGACCATGGGTTTGGGCTTGACCACGGTTTCCTCGGAGAGCCGGGAGCCCATGCCTCCGGCGAGAATGCCGACCTTCATCGATGCGTGCCCCTTTCTGAAATGGCGGCCGAATGCTGCGCGGATACCGCATACCGCGCCTGTTCAAAGCATAGATCAAAACCGCCGGTTGCCCAGAGGGCTTTTGGCCGCTGTTGGCATCCGGGTACGGCGCCTAGGAGCCGCCACTGCCCTTGCGACGGGCGATGATGACCCCGGCGATGTCGTCGGCGAGCCTGCCCAGGGCGCTGCTCATGGCCGCCACATAGGCTTCGTAGCCTTCGCCGCCGACCGGGATCCGCAGACGCTGCCGGCGGCTGTCGACGACCCGGTTGCTGCCGCGGAACAGATGCCAGCGGGCGTCCAGCTCGACGGTACCGTCGGCCACCGCATCGAGGCGGAAGATGTCGACATCGACCAGATAGTCGAGCTTGTAGGGCACCATCTGGGAGGGAGTGTAGACCGCCGTGGTCCCGAGCCGGACGCCGATGTCCTCCGCCAGCACCCGGGCCACCGCCGCCGGCAGCTGCTCGAGCCAGGTGTGCGAATCCGAGACCCTGTACCGGTTGGGGCTGACCCGCAGCACGATCTGGCTGCGGTCCAGATAGGGCGGCAGGGAGACCTCGCGGACCTGGATGCGCAGCTTGGCGGTACGTTCGGTGCCACTCTGCGCGCCCGGCAGCGGGGCGAGATTGTAGTAGTTGATCGGCCGCTGGGCCGGCACGCAGGCGGCCAGCAGCAGGAGCAGGGCCGAGGACAGGACGGGCAGGATCGAACGCATGCCGTGACCTCCGGTTCCTATTGTCCGCGCCCCCGGATCAGGGCCTGCGGGTTGCGCTCGAGATATTCGGCCAGCAGGCGGACGGCGCGTGCCGCCCGGGCCGTCTCCTGGGCCATCTGGGTCACCGTCTGATAGAGGCGGCTGTTGGGATCGAGCGTCCTGCGGGCCTGCCGGAACATGCCCCGGGCCTCGGCGACGGCGGCATCGGCCTTGTCGGCGGCGCGCCGCAGGGCGGCCGCCGTCGGCCCCACTTCGGCTCCCACGGTGTCGGCGATGCTGGCCAGCTTTTCGGCGGCCGACTGCATTGCCACCAGCGTCGCC
>CAYYZI010000298.1:0-4497 GCA_964475675.1 uncultured Geminicoccaceae bacterium | reverse complement strand
AGGTGCTGAAAAGCGTCACCCCCGGCCAGATGGTGGTCAAGATCGTCCACGACCATCTGGTCGAACTCCTGGGCGGTGCCCACAGCGCGCTTCGCTACAGCTCCCCGCCCTCGGTCATCCTGATGGTCGGCCTGCAGGGCTCGGGCAAGACCACCACCAGTGCCAAGCTCGCCCGCTGGATCGAGAAGCGCGAGAAGAAGCGGGTGCTGCTGGCCTCCCTCGACGTGCAGCGACCGGCCGCCCAGGAGCAACTCGCAACACTGGCCCGTCAGGCGGGCATCGCCTGTCTGCCGATCGTCGGCGGAGAGGATCCGCTGGCGATCACCCGCCGCGCCCTCGATACCGCCCGGCGCGAGGGCTTCGATGTCGTCATTCTGGATACCGCCGGCCGGCTGCATATCGACGAGACGCTGATGGGCGAGCTCGAGGCGGTGCGCGATCTGGCGCGGCCCGCCGAGACCCTGCTGGTGGCCGATGCCCTGACCGGCCAGGACGCGGTCAATGTGGCACGCCAGTTCAACGAGCGCATCGGCGTGAGCGGCATCGTGCTGACCCGTATGGACGGTGATGCCCGCGGCGGTGCCGCGCTGTCCACGCGCGCGGTCACCGGCCAGCCGATCAAGTTCGTGGGCACCGGCGAGAAGCTCGATGCCCTGGATGCCTTCCATCCCGAGCGTATGGCCTCGCGCATCCTGGACATGGGCGATGTCGTGTCGCTGGTGGAGAAGGTCGCCGAGACGGTGGACCGCGACGAGGCGGAGCGGATGGCCAAGCGGATGGCCAAGGGCCGCTTCGATCTCAACGATCTGCAGAAGCAGCTCCAGCAGATGCGCAAGATGGGCGGGATGAGCGGCATCCTCTCCCAGCTCCCCGGCATCGCCAAGATGAAGCAGCAGATCGCCAAGGCCAATGTCGACGAGAAGATGATCGTGCGCCAGTGCGCCATCATCGATTCCATGACCCCCCAGGAGCGCCGGCGCCCGGAGATCATCCACGCCTCGCGCAAGCGCCGCATCGCCCGCGGCTCCGGCACCAACGTCCAGGATGTCAACAAGCTCCTGAAACAGCACCGGCAGATGCAGGACATGCTCAAGCGCGCCAAGAAGGCCGGGGGCATCCAGAATCTGCTGGGCCGGGGAATGCCGCCCGGCATGCTGCCGCACTGAACCGATCACGACAGAGGACGAGGAGTTTCCAGCGATGGCCGTACGTATCCGTCTCGCCCGAGGGGGCACCAAGAAGCGCCCCTTCTACCGCATCGTCGCCGCCGATTCGCGCAGCCCACGCGACGGCCGCTTCATCGAGAAGCTGGGCACCTACAATCCGCTGCTGCCCGACGATCATCCCGAGCGGGTGACCCTCGACGAGGAGCGCATCCGCCACTGGCTGTCGGTGGGCGCCAAGTTCTCGGACCGCGTTGCCCGCTTTCTCGACAAGGCGGGGATCGTCCCCGGAGCCACCCGCTATCGCGGTACCGGCAAGCGCGCCCAGGAGATCGCTGCCAGAAAGCAGGCGGCGGAGGCGGCCGAGGCCTGAGCCGAAGCCGGTGAACGGAAGCGCCAGCATGCCCGGTATCCGCGAGCGTCTCGTCTGTGTCGCCCAGGTGGCGACCGCGCATGGCGTGCGCGGGGCGCTCAAGCTGCGCTGCTTCACCGAGCGGCCCGAGAACGTGGCCCGCTACGGCCCGCTGCTCGACGCCCGGGGCCGCGAGATGCTGCGCCTGCGGGTGATCGGCAGCTGGCGCGGCGGAGTGATCGTGGCGGCCGAGGGGATCACCGACCGCGATGCCGCCGAGGCCCTGCGCGGGCAGAAGCTGTACGTGCCGCGAAGCGCCCTGCCGCCGCCCGAGGAAGACGAGTACTACCACGAGGATCTGGTCGGCCTGCGGGCCATCGACCGAGCCGGCGAGTCGCTGGGCGAGGTGCTGGCAGTGCACGATTACGGCGCCGGGCCGCTCCTGGAGATCGGCCATGGCGGGCGCGATTCGCTGCTGCTGCCCTTCACCCGCGAAACGGTGCCGGAGATCGATCCCGAACGGGGCCATCTGGTGGTGGTGCCGCCGGAGATGGTCGAGGCCACGGCCGAAGCCGGCAGGGAGCGGGTGACGTGACGCGCCCCTGGACCGCCACCGTGCTCACCATCTTCCCGGAGATGTTCCCGGGGCCGCTCGGCTTTTCGCTGTCCGGCAAGGCCCTGGAGAAGGGCATCTGGAAGCTCGACGCGGTCGATCTGCGGTCCTATGCCACCGACCGCCATCGCACCGTCGACGACACGCCTTTCGGCGGCGGGGCGGGAATGGTGATGCGCCCCGATGTGGTGGCCCGGGCGGTCGACGATCTCGCCGCCAAGGGCGCTTCGGGGCCGCGCATCTATCTGACCCCGCGGGGCGAGCGGCTGACCCAGGCACGGGTGCGGCAATGGGCCGAGGAGCCCGGCCTCCTGCTGCTCTGTGGACGCTACGAGGGGGTCGATCAGCGGGTCATCGAGGCCCGCGACTTCCTCGAGGTCTCGATCGGCGATTTCGTGCTCTCGGGCGGCGAGATCCCGGCCATGGCGGTGATCGACGCCTGCGTGCGGCTGCTGCCCGGGGTGATCGGCGACGCCGCCTCGCTGGAGGAGGAGAGCTTCAGCGAAGGTCTGCTGGAATACCCCCACTACACCCGGCCCCAGCTCTGGGAAGGGCGGCCGGTACCGGAGGTGCTGCTGTCCGGTCATCATGCCGAGATCCGGGCATGGCGCCGCCGCCAGGCCCTGGAAATCACCCGGCAGAGACGGCCGGATCTCTTGAATACCGTGTCCTGAACATCCACAACACCGGTCGGGCGGGACGACCGGAAGAGCTTGCGGAGTGACGAGCCATGCACATCATCGAACAACTCGAGAAAGACCAGATTGCGCGTCTGACCGCCGAGCGTCCGGTGCCCGATTTCCGCCCCGGCGACACGCTGCGGGTCCATGTCCGGGTGATCGAGGGCAATCGCGAACGCATCCAGGCCTTCGAAGGGGTCTGCATCGCCCGCCGCAACCGCGGCATCAACTCCTCCTTCACCGTGCGCAAGATCTCCTACGGCGAAGGGGTGGAGCGCGTCTTCCCGCTGTACAGCCCACGCATCGAGAGCATCGAGGTGGTGCGCCGCGGTCGGGTGCGCCGGGCCAAGCTCTATTACCTGCGCAGCCGTCGCGGCAAGGCGGCCCGGATCGCCGAGCGCCGCTACGAACCCAACAAGGGCAACAAGGCCGAAGCCGCCAAGGCCGAGAACGGCGAGGATTGAGCCGGCCGCAGTGCCGGGGGAGAGAAGCGTGATGTCCGGGCCCAAGACCCTGTTCGAGAAGATCTGGGACAGCCATGTCGTCGAGCAGCAGGAGGACGGTACCTGCCTGCTCTACATCGACCGCCATCTGGTGCACGAGGTGACCAGCCCGCAGGCCTTCGAGGGGCTGCGTCAGACCGGCCGCAGGGTCCGCCGCCCGGACGCCACCCTCGCCGTGCCCGACCACAATGTGCCGACCACCGACCGCTCCAAGGGCATCGCCGACGAGACCTCGCGCATCCAGGTGGAGACCCTGGAGAAGAACTGCGAGGAGTTCGGCATCGAGCTCTTCGACACTTTCGACATCCGCCAGGGCATCGTCCATGTGATCGGTCCCGAGCAGGGCTTCACCCTGCCCGGCACGACCATCGTCTGCGGTGACAGCCATACCAGCACCCACGGCGCCTTCGGAGCGCTGGCCTTCGGCATCGGCACTTCCGAGGTGGAGCACGTGCTGGCCACCCAGACCCTGCTGCAGAAGCGCCCGAAGACGATGCGCATCCGGGTCGAGGGCGAGCTGCCGCTCGGGGTCACCGCCAAGGACGTGATCCTCGCCATCATCGGCCGCATCGGTACCGCCGGCGGTACCGGCCATGTCATCGAATACGCCGGCGAAGTGATCCGCGGCCTGTCCATGGAAGGCCGCATGACGGTCTGCAACATGTCCATCGAGGCCGGCGCCCGGGCCGGTCTGGTGGCGCCCGACGACAAGACCTTCGCCTATCTGATGGGCCGGCCGATGGCTCCCAAGGGTGCCCTCTGGGAGCAGGCGGTGACCTTCTGGCGCAGCCTGCCCTCGGACGAAGGGGCGCACTACGACAGGGAAGTGGTGCTCGACGCCTCGAAGATCGAGCCGCTGGTGACCTGGGGAACTTCGCCCCAGGATGTGGCGCCGATTTCCGGGCGGGTTCCCGACCCGGCCGAGGAAAGCGATCCCCAGCGCCGGGCGGCGATGGAGCGGGCGCTCGCCTACATGGGGCTGGAGCCCGGCACGCCGATCACCGAGATCCGCATCGACACCGTGTTCATCGGCTCCTGCACCAACGCCCGACTCGAGGATCTGCGCACCGTCGCCCGTCTGGTCGAAGGCCGCAAGGTGGCGCCCAACATCCGCGCGCTGGTGGTGCCCGGCTCGGGCCTGGTCAAGCATCAGGCCGAGGAGGAGGGGATCGACCGCATCCTCGTC
>CAYYZI010000297.1:0-4508 GCA_964475675.1 uncultured Geminicoccaceae bacterium | reverse complement strand
ACACATCTAACAATACGCTACTTTCGCGGTAAGGACGCTGATGTAAGATAAAGGCCCGAGGGCCGTGCACGTCTCGAGCGGGAACTCGGCATTCGCTGTGTCCCGCGCGAGCAGGCCCTCGCCGACGCCGACTTCCTGGTGATGGCGGTCCCCGATGCGCGCATCGGAACCGTGCTGCGGGAATGCGTGGCCGAACTCGGGCCCGGCACCATCGTCGTCATCCTGGATGCCGCCGCCCCCTGGGCCGGCGAGCTGCCGCAGCGGCCCGACATCAGCTATTTCGTGACCCATCCCTGCCATCCGCCGCTGTTCCGGCAGGAAGCGAGCGAGGCCGCCCGGCGGGATTTCTTCGGCGGCGAGGCGGCGGCACAGGCGATCGTCTGTGCCCTCGCCCAGGGGCCGGAGGAACATTACGCGCGAGGCGAGGAGCTGGCGTGCATCATGTTCCGTCCGGTCTCCCGCGCCCATCGGGTGGCGGTCGAGCACATGGCCATTCTCGAGCCCGCGCTTTCCGAGACGGTCGGAGCGACGCTGGTGACCGTCCTTCGCGAGGCCACCGAGGAGGCGATCCGCCGCGGCGTGCCGCGCGCGGCGGCGATGGACTTCATGCTCGGCCATCTGTCGATCGAGCTGGCCATCCTGTTCGAGGTGTTCCCCGGCCGTTTCTCCGACGGCGCGCTTTTGGCCATCGAAAAGGCGAAACGGACCATCTTCTGCGAGGGCTGGCTGGAGCGGGTGTTCGCGCCCGAGGCGGTGAAGGAGAGCGTCCTCGAGATCTGTCGTGCCCAGCAGGGAGCTCCGTCGTGACCGGCCTTCGGGAGATGCTCGCCGCACCGGCGCCGCGCCTCGGCCATTACCTGGGCGAATTCGTCACCCCCGGGATCGGCCACATCCTCGCCAATGCCGGCTGCCAGTTCGTCTTCTTCGACATGGAACATTCGGCCTTCGGCTTCGAGACCCTGAAGAACGCGCTGCGCTTCTTCGAGGCCGCCGGACTTCCGGCCTTCGTGCGGGTGCCGGCGAAACATCCGGACCTGATCGCCCGCGCCATGGACAGCGGCGCCGAGGGCATCGTCGCACCGATGCTGGGCTCGGCCGAGGAAGCGCGGAGCGTGCTGGAGGCCATGAAGTACACCCCCGACGGGCGCCGCGGCGTGGCCCTGGCCATCGCCCATGACAACTACCGTCCCGGGCCGGTCCTGGAAAAGCTCGCCGCCGCCAACCGGCGCAGCGTGCTGGTGGCTCTCATCGAAACCAGGAGCGGCGTCGCCGAAATCGAGGCCATCGCCGCCACCCCGGGGGTCGATGCGCTGTGGATCGGCCATTTCGATCTGAGCTGCGATCTCGGTCTGCCCGGCCGGTTCGATCACCCCGATTTCCTCGCCGCGGTGGCCGAGGTCGAGCGCGCGGCCGAACGGCACGGCAAGCATCTCGGGCGGATGGTCACCGATGTCGAAAGCGGCATCACCTTCGCGAGGAGCGGCTACGATCTCATCTGCTACCACGGCGATGTCTGGCTCCTGCAGCAGGCGGTGCGCGAAGGGATCGAGGCCATTCGCCGCGGCGTCGAGGAGGGCCGGTCATGACCGCCACCTTCCGCGTCGCCCTGAGCGGCGACTTCACCAGGCCCGACGGCAGCCCCGCCTTTCCGAGCTTCGATCTCTCGCCGCTGCGCGAGGATCCGCGGATCGATCTGATCTGGGCCGAGCCCAGGGACGGCGTCATCCCGGCCGAGACGGTGGCGGGCTGCGACGCCCTCGTCCTGCTGGCGCCGAAGTTCGGCCGCGAAAGCATTCCGGCGGATGGCAGGCTGGCCCTCGTCGCCCGCTTCGGGGTCGGCTACGACAATGTCGATCTCGCCGCCTGCACGGAACGGGACATCGCCGTGGCGATCACCCCGGACGGGGTGCGGCGGCCGGTGGCCACGGCCATCCTCACCTTCGTCCTGGCGCTGGCGGGAAGGCTTCTCGAGAAGGACCGGCTCACCCGACAGGGGCCCGAGGGCTGGGCGCGCCGCGCCGATTTCATGGGCACGGGGCTCACCGGGCGCATCCTGGGCCAGCTCGGCATCGGCAATATCGGGGCCGAGGTGTTCCGCCTCGCCCGCCCCTTCGAAATGCGCTTTCTGGCCCATGATCCCTGGGCCGATCCCGCCCTCGCCCGCGAACTCGGGGTCGAGCTCGTGGATCTCGACACCCTGTTCCGCGAAAGCGATTTCCTCTCGGTCAGCGTGCCGCTCAGCGAAGCCACCCGCGGCCTCGTGGACGCCCGCCTGATCGGGCTCATGAAGCCCACCGCCTTTCTCATCAACACCGCGCGCGGCCCGGTGGTCGACCAGAAGGCGCTCTACGAGGCGCTGGCCTCGAGGCGGATCGCCGGCGCCGGGCTCGATGTCTTCGAGACCGAGCCGACCCCCGCCGAGGAGCCGCTGCTCGCGCTCGACAACGTGATCCTGACACCGCACGCGCTGTGCTGGACCGACGAGTGCTTCGCCCGCATCGGCGCCGCCGACGTCGCGGCGGCGCATGCCGTCATGCAGGGCACCGCCCCCGGCGGGGTGGTCAATCGCGAGGTGCTGGAGCGGCCCGGTTTCCGGGCCCGGCTCGAGCGCTATCGCGCCAGCTTCACCGGTTGAGATTTTCTCGCCCGGCGATGGGCGCCGGGCGCGAACGGGGAGGAGTACCCGACATGACCCCAAGATCCCTCGTCGCCCTGGCCGTTGCCGGCATCGCATTGGCGGGCGCCGCGGCCGCCCAGCAGGCCGACGACATCGCCGTCGAGGCGGCCAGGAAATATGCCGGCACGGAGATCACCATCGTGTGGGAAGCCGGTCTGCAGTCCCTGGATCCGCTCAACTTCTCGGGGCCCATGTGGGAGAAGCTGACGGGCATCAAGGTCAAGGTGATCGAGGTGCCGACCGCCGAGATGTTCACCAAGATCCTGCAGGAGCACCGGGCCGGCACCGGCGCCTACGACGCGCTCAACGTGATCCCCTCCTGGATGGCCGACCTCGCCCGCGCCGGCGCCCTCGAGCCGCTCGATGCCTATGTCGACAAGTATCAGTACCGCGACGAGCTGCCGGACATCGCCCCGGTCTATCGCGACAACCAGATGAAGGTCGGCGATACCATCTACGGGCTGCCCGATGATGGCGATGTGTTCCTGATGTACTATCGCAAGGACGTGCTCGGCGATCCGGCGATCCGGGCGGCGTTCAAGGAGAAGCTCGGCTATGAGCTGCCGGTGCCGCCGACCGACTGGAAACAGTTCCGCGACGTCGCCTGCTTCATCACCGACTATACCGGCGGCAAGCCCTACGGTGCCGCCTTCTTCCGCGACGCACCCTACGCCCAGTTCATGTTCCAGGAGCGCTTCCGGGTCGAGGGCGGCCGTTTCTTCGATCCCGAGACCATGAAGGCGATGGTGAATTCGGCGACCGGCGTCGAGGTCCTCACCGAGATGCGCGAAGAGAACAGGTGCATGCCCGCGGGCGTCGAGAGCTGGGGGTTCGTCGAGAACCTGGCCGCCTTTCTGGCGGGCGACACGGCGATGACCATCTCCTGGCCGCCCTACGGTCGCTGGGCTGCGGGCTACGGCACCGAAGAAGAGGCGCTTTCCTGGGTGCCGAAGTCGAAGATCGGCGGCAAGGTCGGCTATGCCCTGCCCCCGGGTGGCCATCCCGAACTGGCTGCCGGCTTCTCGCTGGCCGTCTCCTCCTCGAGCAGGAACAAGGACGCGGCCTACCTTTTCATCCAGTGGCTCAACAGCAAGGACATCAGCCTCAAGCGGGTGATGCTGCCCTATGCGCTGCGGGACCCGTTCCGCGCCTCGCATTACGCCAGCGAGGAATATCGCAACCTCTGGCCGGCGGCGCCGGAATATCTGGCCGCGCTTCAGGCCGGAGCGGTGAGCGGTCTCCTGGATCTCTCGCTGCTGCAGACCGACAAGTACGAGGAGGCGCTGCGCCAGGGCATCTCGCGCCTGTGGGCCGGCGAGGATCCGCAGACGATCCTCGACGATGTCGCCGCCCAATGGGATGCGCTGACCGAGCGGATCGGCGTCGATCGCCAGCGCGAGGCGTATCTCGACTGGGCTTCCAAGCCCAACGCCTATCCGCAATGAGCGCCCGCACCTTCCCCGCGGCCTGCTCGTGGGGAAGGTGCAGCCTCTCCCATCGGCATGAACCGTAGCCTGCCCGACGTCGAACCGCTGCCCGCGATGCGCGCGGGCCCGAGGGCACGCGCCGGCCTCGGCGATCGCGGCTTTCGCTATTTCATGGTCTGGCCGGCGGTGCTGGTGATCCTGCTGGTCGGGCTGTTTCCGATCATCCACACCCTGCTGGTGAGCTTCCAGAACATCAACATGTTCGAGGAAGACACGAGCTTTCAGGGGCTTCTGAACTATGCCCGTCTGTTCGCCGATCGGCGGTTCTTCGAATCGGTGGGCCACACCCTCCTGTTCATGGCCGTGGCATTGCCGATCGAACTTCTGCTCGGGCTCTTGCTGGC
>CAYYZI010000296.1:0-4516 GCA_964475675.1 uncultured Geminicoccaceae bacterium | reverse complement strand
GAGGAGGATCAGGGCGATGGTGCTGCCCGGCGGGCGGGGGCCGTGGTTGGGCGAGGGCCGGCCGAGGATCGGCAAGGTATTCAGAAACGGTCCAGCAGGCGCTTGTAGTATTCGAGTTCGTAGCTCGGTCGCCGGCGCTCGCCCGAACGCCGGTAGAGCTCCTCGAGCACGCCCCGCGCCCGGCCCAGATCGTAATCGCTGGGCAGTTCCACGCCGTCGCTCTGAAAGCCGCCTTCGTTGCGCATCGCCCGCCCCAGCGGATCGCGGCCGCGCCGGCCGAGAAGACCGGGCCGGCCGGCGCCGGGCTGTCGGGCCATCTGTTCGCGGAGCTGTTCGAGCATCGCCTGCCCGCCCTGCTGCATGAACTGGAGGGCCTGTCCCTGCGGTGCGGTCGCCCGGCCGGGAGCACCCTGCTCGAGGGCGCGACGGGCCTGCCGCATCTGCAGTTCCGCCTCGCCCAGGCTGCGCGGGATCTCCATGCCCGCCTCGCCCAGCCGCCGCATCAGCTCGCCCAGCGCCCGGCGCAGCGCCTCCTGCTCCATCGCCGCCCGGCCCGAGGCCTGGGGACGCATCTCGCCTTCGCCCCGCTGTCCCTGACGGCCGGATCGGGGCGGTGCCCGCCGGGGTGCGGCCTCGCCTTCCCGCATCCGCCGCTGCATCTCGAAACTCTGGTCGAGGAGCTGGCGCTGCAGCTCGATCATCCGCTGCAGATCGCCCAGCGCCTGTTCGCCGGGTGTCGGCTGCATGCGGGGTGCGGCCGCCTGCATGTTTTCGAGCATGTTCTGCAGCTCGCTCAGGAGCTCCCGGGCGGCGTCCCGCATGCCGCTCTTCATCAGCTCCTCGGCCTTGCGGAGCATCTCCATCAGATCGTCGCGCCGCAGGAGCTGCTCGGGATCGAGCGGCGTCAGCTCGCTCTGCTGACCGGGCGGGCGCTGTGCCATCTGTTCCATGGCCTGGCGCGCGAGCTCGTCGAGATAGCGATTGAGCGCCTCCTGCAGCTCGCGCATCAGCCGTTCGAGTTCCTGGTCGTCGGCGCCCTCGAGGAGGGCGCGCTGGAGCTGGTCCTGGAGCTCGCGCATCTGGCGTTCGGCGATCGACAGCGCCCCTTCTTCGATGAAGAGGGCGATCTCCCACAGCAGATCGACCACCGAGCGGCGGCCCTCGCTGCTGCGCTGGCGTTCGAGGCGGGCGGCGGCGACATCGAGCGAAAGCGGCACCGAGAAGCCGAGCCCGAGCGCCTCGCGGGTCGCCGCCAGACCGCGCAGCCGTCTGGCCACCAGTGCCCAGCGGGCGGGCCGTTCCACCAGCCGCTTGCGCTGGGCGATCACCGCCTTGGCCAGGGGATGGTTGAAGCTCCGCTCCGGCAAGGTGATCTCCAGCGGACCGCTGACCGTCTTCTGCCCCGCCGCATCCACCGCCTCGAGACGGAGGATGACCGGCAGGCCGGCCCGCGGATGGGGGGTGAGGTCGAGAAAGCTGCGGCTGGCCAGTTCCGCCGGCTGCTTGGCGGGCCGTACCAGCACATGGCGTTCGATGGCGCCGCCCGCTTCGTCGTTGAGCTCCGGCGGCTCGACGATCAGCGCGATCTCCTGCAGCCCGTAATCGTCGCGCGCCTCGAAGCGCAGATCGAGGGCGGCGCGCAGGGTGGTGCGGGGCGCATCGACGAAGCGGATACTCGGCGCCTGGTCGGGAATCGCGTGCAGCACGAAGCGGGCGAGCGAGGCGCCATCGGCGAGCCGCACCTCGAGCCCGGCATCGGCCGCTACCTCGAAGCGCGCCTCGGCGCTGCCGCCGCCGAGCATGGTGAAGGGCAGCTCCGCACCCTCGGCGATCAGCAATGGTGGCGCCGCCGGATCCTCGCCGAGGCTGTGGACCTGGAGCTGCATGACGCTGCCGGCCGGCACCGCCACCGGCTCGGCCCAGGCCGCCGGGTCGAGGCGGAACGGGGCGCGCCGGGTATAGGCGGGAGGCGTGAACCACACCTCGAGCCGGGGTTCGCCGATACTGTCGGCGAGCCGCGCCTGCGGCACCAGCGCCCGGCCCAGCCGCTCGCCGATGCTGCCGCGGGCCTCGATCAGGGCCACCACCAGCAGCAACAGCAGTGCCGCCCGCAATGCCCAGGGATCGCGCCGCGGCAGGGGCGAGCGCGGCAGTCGCGGACGCAATCCCGCGAGCAGGGCCACGAGCCGCGCCCGATGCGCCTGCCACAGGCGGCGCGCCCAGGGATCGTCGCTACCGACAGCGAGATCGTCGAGCGCCGCCCGCAGCGGCTGATGCGCAGCCCCGCTGTCGCGTTCGAGGCGGGCCATCGCCGCCTCGCGGGAAGGCAGGCGCCAGACCCCGCGGCTGCGATGGAGGGTGAGCAGCAGGGCGGCCGCGAACAGGCCGAGGCCGGTGAAATGCAGCCAGCGTGGCAGCAATGCCCACAGATCGAACAGGCTGACCACCAGGAACAGGCCGACCACCGCCACGCCCGGCCACAGCCCGAGCCACAGCCGCTCCCAGAACAGGGCGAGGCGGGCGGCATGCAGCTTGGCGCGCAGCCGCGGATCGCCGATCATCTCCTCAGTCGCCGGCATGGTTGTGGCTCCCGGTTGCCCGGTCCCGCACTTCCGGCCCTTCCAGCCAGGAAGGCACGACCTCGTCGGCGAACTGGGCGGAAGGTTCCACCCGCGGCTTGATCACCGCCCATCGCCTGCCATCCACCAGCACTTCGGCCGGTCGAGGCCTCGAATTATAGTTCGAAACCATGGTCGCACCATAGGCCCCGGCGGCGGCGACGGCGATAAGGTCGCCCCGCGACAAGGGCGGCAGGCGGCGATCGCGGCCCAGAATGTCGCTGCTCTCGCAGATCGGGCCGACCACGTCCATCACCAGCAGCGGCGTTTCCGCGGGCGGCTCGCGCACCGGCAGGATCTCGTGCCAGGCATCGTAGAGGGCCGGGCGCAGCAGGGTCTGCATGCCGGCATCGACCACCAGGAAGCGACCCTCCCCGGTTTCCTTGCGATAGATCACCCGGCTGGCGAGGATCCCCGCATCGCCCACCAGCGCCCGGCCCGGCTCGAAGACCAGCCGGCAGTCCTCTCCGGCCAGGAGTTCCCGGACCAGCGCCGCGATCGCGCGCGGTTCGAGGGGCGTCTCGTCGCGGTAGCGGATGCCGAAGCCACCGCCGAAATCGATGCGGGTGACGGGAATGCCCTGCGCCCGCAGCTCGCGCCAGAGGGCGACGCCCCGCCGGTAGGCACGGGTGAAAGGGGCGAGGCTGGTGATCTGCGAACCGATGTGCAGATGGACGCCGACCGGCGTGATGCCGGGAAGCGCCATCGCCCGCGCATAGGCCTCCATCGCCTCGCCGATCGGCACTCCGAACTTGTCGCCACGGCGGCCGGTGCGGATCTTCTCGTGGCTGCCGGCGGCGACATCGGGATTGACGCGGATGCCGATCGGCGCCGTCAGCCCGGCCTCGGTGGCGACCGCGCTCAGACGTTCCAGTTCCTCCAGCGATTCCACGTTGAACTGAAGGATGCCGTGGCGCAGGCCCAGGCGCATCTCCTCATCGGTCTTGGCGACCCCGGCGAAGACGATGCGCGAGGGCGGCACGCCGGCGGCCAGGGCCCGCTCGATCTCACCGCCGGAGACCGTGTCGGCGCCGGCACCTTCGCCCGCCAGCAGCCGGATGACGGCGAGGTTGGGATTGGCCTTGAGAGCGTAGCAGAAGAGTGCCGGAAGCCCGGCGAAGGCCTCGCGATAGGCACGAAAGCGGTCACGGATGGCACCGGCGCTGTAGATGTAGACCGGGGTGCCGACTGCGGCGGCGATCTCGGTCACCGCCACATCCTCGGCGAACAGCTCTCCCCGCCGGTACGAAAACCCGCTCACTGCGTGCCTTTCTTCGCGTCGTCCTCGCGCTTCCGTTCCGGCGGGGCCTGCGCCTTTTCCGCTTCGGGCAGGCGCAGGGGACCGCGCCGGCCGCAGCCGGCGAGCAGCAGCAACGCCGCCGGCAAGGCCAGAAGACGCAGCCGCGCAGGCACGCTTCGCGAATCGCTCTTTCGTCGTTCCATGTAAAGAGGCTAGCACAGGGCCCGCGGGAGGAAAACGCAGCCCGAGGGGGGAGCGAGGCATGGCGCAGGATCTGCCGGAGCGGACGGATGTGGTGATCATCGGCGGCGGCATCCTCGGCTGCGCCATCGCATATCATCTGGTGCGGATCGGCATCACCGACGTGCTTCTTCTGGAGCGCAAGCAGCTCACCTGCGGCACGACATGGCACGCCGCCGGTCTGGTCGGCCAGCTCCGCGCCACCCGCAACATGACCGAGCTCGCCAAATACACTTCCGAACTGTTCGCCGGTCTGGAGGCCGAGACCGGCCAGGCCACCGGCTTTCGCCAGAACGGCTCGATCGCGGTGGCGCTCGACGGGGAGCGTTTCGAGGAACTGCGGCGAGGTGCCTCGATGGCCCGCAATTTCGGCCTCGAGGTGGAGGTGATCGGCCCCGCCGAGATCGGGGAACGCTAC
>CAYYZI010000295.1:0-4530 GCA_964475675.1 uncultured Geminicoccaceae bacterium | reverse complement strand
GCTGGAGCGGGGCGCGGCGGTGGAGGAGGATCTGGCGCGTCTGGCGGCCGAGCCGCGGGTCAGGGGAGTGCGCCGGCTGCTGCAGCAGGAGCCGGATCCCGCCTTCTGCCTGCGCCCGGCGTTCCTCGAAGGCCTGCGCCTGCTGCCGCGATACGGGCTGCATTTCGAGATCACCGTCTACCACCATCAGATGGAAAGCGTGGTGGCGCTGGTGGAGCGCTGTCCGGAGGTGCGTTTCGTGCTCGATCACTGCGGCAAGCCGGGGATCGCGGCCGGGCTGTTCGAGCCTTGGGCAAGCCGGATCCGACGCCTGGCCGCCCTGCCCAACATCCACTGCAAACTGTCCGGTCTGGTGACCGAAGCGGATCACGACCGCTGGCGGGAAGAGGAGCTCAGGCCCTATATCGACCATGTTCTCGAATGCTTCGGCGCCGGGCGGGTGATGTTCGGCGGCGACTGGCCGGTGGTGACCTTGGCCGCCTCCTATCGGCGCTGGGTGGAGATCCTCGCCAACTCCCTCGCCGGTGCCCCGGAGAGCGAGCGCCGGCGCATCTGGCACGACAATGCGCAGGAGCTGTACGGGCTCGCCGAGGCTGCCGGCTAAGGCCCTTTCCCTGCTTCGATCTTTTCGTTTGACGCGGTCTCTGCGCAAGTGCATCATGCGCAGTGGCGAGGAAAGGGTGATTCCGATGGGAGCGAGCCATGTCGTTCCCCAAACAGGGAAGTCGACCTTCTTCTTTCGCCATTTGGCCGCAACTTGAGCGGAGAAGGATGGGAAACCGACCATGACTCCACCGGGCCAGCAAGACGGGGCTTCCTTTGCGTGAAGCCCCCGGTCCTCGATGGGGCCCCAGGGCGCGGGTCGAGGGTCGTCATCCGGACAATCTGCAAGCAATGCGCGTTCGGCTACGGGCCGCACGCGAAACTGGACAGCGCAGTCCCCGGCATCGACCGGGCTGACCCCGCCGAGCCACACCAGCCGGCGGGGTCGTTGTCTGCAACCCACACTCCTTTCCCTCATACCCCGGTGCAGTGAGACGGGCTTGCCGTGTCCCGTGGGCAATGGCTCTATGCCGGTCACGGAGGTGAAGCGGATGAGCGAAGTCTTCTACGCACGCGGTGACAGCGACGAACGGCCCTGGGGGCGCTGGGAAGTGCTGGATGTCGGGGAACGGTTCGTGGTCAAGCGGATCAGCGTCCGGCCCGGCGGCAGGCTTTCCCTGCAGCGCCACAAGCACCGTCAGGAACACTGGGTGATCGTCCGCGGCCGGGCCCGGGTCACGCGCAACGAGGAGACCCTCGAGCTCGGTCCCGACGATAGCGTGTTCATCCCGCTGCACGCCTGGCACCGGATCGAGAATCCGGGCGAGGAGCTGATGGAATTCATCGAGGTCCAGACCGGCGACCGCCTCGACGAAAACGATATCGAGCGCCGCGAGGACGCCTACGGCCGCGGCTGAACCCGGCTACTCTCCGGCTTCCTCGCCGGGCCGGCGATAGCCGCCGGCGCGGGCATTGTCGTCGCTGCAGTAGACGATGCTCCGCGGGTCCGCCCGCACCTCTTCGAAGACCGCATCGAACAGCGTGTAATAGAGCCGCCGGCCGTCGGCCTCGCGGCGCGCGCGCAGCATGCAGCCGGGATCCTTTTGCGGCCGCTCCTGCATCGCCTTGCGCCAGGCGGCGGGCGGATCGAAGCGGCTGTGCCAGATGCCGAGCCCGGCCTCGCGCGCCTGCGCCTCGACGCTGCGGTAGCCCTGAGGCGCGTCTTCGGTGGCCACGGCCATGCCGCTTTCGAGCTGGATCACGGCGAGGTCGAGCTCGCCCAGCGTGCAGACCGCCTCGCGGCTGCCGTTGGCGCGCCGGCCCTGGACCTCGCAGCGCAGCGGGCCGCGACCGAGGATCACATGCTTCCTGAGATCGTGGGCGGAGTCCAGACCGCAGGTCCAGGCGATGTTGTCGTAGTTGCAGCGCTGGCCGATCTCGGGCGCATCGATGCCGGCGAGGGCGATCACCCGGCCGTCGATCTGCAGGCTGTCGCCGTCGATGACCTGAGCGCTGCGGGGATCGTCGGTCTCGATCACCGTGGCCGCCCGGTCCGCTGCCATGCCCGGCAGCGGCAGCGCCAGCAGCACCGCGAGCACCCGTATTCCTCGCAATCTTCCTCTCCTCGCGCGGCGCCCCGTCTCAGCGGCGCCAGAACTGGGGATGGAAAAGCACCAACAGGGTGAAGAACTCAAGCCGTCCCAGCAGCATCGCCGACAATAGCGCCCATTTCACGGCGTCGCCCAGAGCCGCGAAATTGCCCGAGGGACCGATGATCGGTCCGAGGCCGGGGCCGACATTGGCGAGCGTGGTGGCGGCGGCCGACACCGCGGTCACCAGATCGAGACCGAGGGCCCCGAGCAGCACGGTGAGCAGGCCCCAGGAGCCGATGAACAGGAACACGTAGCTGAGGACGGCGATGATCACCTGGCCGGTGACCGGCTTGCCGGCGTAGCGGGGGCTGGAGATGCGGTTGGGCAGGAAGAGCTGGATGAGATATTCGCGGGTGGCGATCCACAGGATCTCGAAGCGGAAGATCTTGATGCCGCCGGCGGTCGATCCGGTGCAGCCGCCGACCACCGTGATCGCCAGAACCAGGGCCACCGCCGGCGCTCCCCAGAGGGTGTAGTCCTCGGAGCTGTAGCCGGTGGTGGTGACGATCGAGACCAGGTTGAAGGTGGCGGCCAGCAGGGCATCGGCCGGCTCGCGACCCCGGGCGAGCATCAGCCAGAGGGCGACACTGCCGCACAGAAGGAGCAGGAACCCGAGAAAGGTGCGGATCTGGCTGTCCCGGAAGAACAGCTCGCCGCGCCCGGCGGCCAGCCCGACATAGCGGGCATAGGGCAGGCCGCCCATCAGCATGCCCAGCAGCAGCACCAGCTCGACCAGCTTGCTGTCGAAGGCGGCGATCGACTCGTCGCGGGTCGAAAAGCCGCCGGTGGCGATGCTGGTGAAGGCATGGTTGATGGCGTCGAAGGCCGGCATGCCGGCGAGCCGCAGGGCGATCGCCAGGAACAGAGTGAGGGCGACATAGATGGTGACCAGGCGTCGCACGAACTCGGTGGTGGTCGGCAGCACCTTCTCCGAGCGGTCGGAGCTTTCGCTGCGGAAGAGCTGCATGCCGCCGATCCGCAGGAAGGGCAGCAGCACCAGAGCCATGACGATGATGCCGATGCCCCCCACCCATTGCAGCAGCGAGCGCCACAGCAGGAAGCCCGGCGGCGCCTCGTCGAGCCCGGTGATCACCGTCGAGCCGGTGGTGGTCATCGCCGACACCGCCTCGAACACGGCATCGGTCAGGGACAGGTTGTAGCCGCCGAGCTTGAAGGGCAGGGCGGCGAAAAAGCCGGTCACCAGCCAGCTCATGGCGGTCAGCAGGAAGGCCGCCCGCAGGGACAGGCCGCGGCTGCGGCGGCGATGGGAGAGGATCAGGGCGATGCCGAAGAAGGCGGTGATGCTGCTCGAGCCGAGAAAGCCCATCCAGTCGGGATTGGCGACCGCGAGATCGACCAGGAGCGGCACCAGCATGGCCGCGGCGAGGATGACCAGCAGCCAGCCCAGGGCATAGAGGACCGTATCGAGGCCCGGAAACGTGCCGATGTCCCTGTCGCGCATTCACGATCCCGCAAGCTTCGTTGCGCTGGTAGCGCAGAGCCTAGCCGGATGGTAGCGTGATGCCAGCGGAGGGTGGCGAAACATGCGACAATTCCGGTTGGCCGTGACCATGGCGGCGGCTCTGTGGCTGCTGGTGCAGCCGCTGGCGGCGGCCGAGCACGGCCCCTGTCCGGCGGCGGCCCTGTGCCGTACGCCGCTCGGCAGCTACGGGCTGGCACTGCCCGAAACGCGCGCGCAGCGCGGATTGCTGCCGGCGGTGCTGTTCTTCCACGGCTGGGGATCCTCGGCCGGCAAGGTGCTGGGCAATGCGAAGATCCGCGATGCGGTGGGGAACCGCGGCTACGCGTTGATCGTGCCGCAGGGGCTGCCGGGCCCGGAGGGCGGCAATCGCGGCTGGTCGCATCAGGGATCCCCCCATCAGAACCGCGACGAGCTGGCTTTCGTCCGCGGGGTGATGGAGGATGCGGTGCGGCGTGCTCCGATCGATGGCAACCGCATCCTGGTGAGCGGCTTTTCCGCCGGCGGTTCGATGGTCTGGCATCTGGCCTGCTTCGATGGCGGGCGCTATCGCGCCTTCGCTCCGGTGGCCGGCGCCTTCTGGGAGCCGATGCCGAAATCCTGCCCGGGCGGCCCCGTGAACCTGCTGCATCTGCAGGGGTTCCGCGACAATGTGGTGCCCATCGAGGGGCGCAGGATCGGCGAGCGCTGGCATCAGGCCGATCTGTTCGCGAGCCTCGCCCTGCTGCGCCGCACCAACGGCCTGCGCAGCAATCCCGACCGCATCACCATCGACGGCCGCTACCGCTGCCGGATGTGGACGGGCAACCCCGAGGGCCAACTCGGTCTCTGTCTCCACGATGGCGGGCATACCCT
>CAYYZI010000294.1:0-4534 GCA_964475675.1 uncultured Geminicoccaceae bacterium | reverse complement strand
CGTCGGTCCCGGATAGGGAATCCGGTGAAGCCGGCCCGGCGCCGGCGCGGCGAGTTCCAGATAGGCGCTGTCGGGCCAGCGGATCTCCACCCGCTCCGGCCCGCCCGAACGGCCGAGGCCGAAATGGGCCACCGGTTCGCCCTGAACGATGCCGTTGCCGCAATCGATCACCCGCCGCCGGCGATGGCCCCGATCGACCAGGGTCACCGTGGCCCCGCGCGCCGGCGCTCCGCTGGGGCCCAGCGGCAGGAAGCGGATCCAGCCGTTGTCGGCTGCCGTGCCGGCGCGGAACAGGCCGCTTTCCCTGTCCCCGGAGGCGCCCGCGAACAGCAGCAGCTCGAGGCAGCCATCGCCGTCGAGATCGAGCGCCGCGGCCAGCCGATGGGCGCCCAGCGGCAGGGTGGCGGCGCCGATGTCGAGCGGCCGCCAGCCGCCCTCCCGCCAGCCGAACAGGCGGTTGGGTTCGCCGCTGCAGCACAGGAACAGCTCGTCCGCACCGTCATTGTCGAAATCGGCCAGAACGGCACTGGTGACCGCCGCCGGCGCGGCCATCAGCGGCGGTGAGACATCGGCGAGACCGCCCCGCGGATCGGCCGTGAACAGCCCCAGCGGGCCATCGATGGTGGCGAGAAAGAGATCGAATCCGTCATGTACCGGCGAACCGACCACCGCGCCGCAACGCGCCGAGGGCAGGGCGGTCCCGGCGCCCTGTCGGCGCTCGCCGAAGATGCCGGCGCCGTCGGGCAGAAAGAGCTGCGAGCCGCCGATCTCGCCGAACACCACCAGCGCCGCCCGCTCGCCGAACAGCGGCGCGCACAGCAGGCCGCAGGCGGCGAGCATCTCGCCCAGCCCGTACTCCGCCGCCCGGTCGCGACAGGCGCCGGGGCTGGCCGCATAGAAGCAGGCCGGACCGCCGCGCGGTGCCAGCAGCAGCCCGTCGGGACGGGTCTGATCGGCGGCCAGGGTGCAGACCCGCGCTTCGCCCATGCGTGCGAGGGCGGTGCCCTGGTCGCTCTCCAGCCGCTCCTCCAGCAGTCCCTCGGCGAGATCGATCAGATGGACCCGTCCTTCGCCGCCCCGCCCGGCGGTGCCGGCGAGCATGATCTCCTCCGCGCCGTCATGGTCGACGTCGCAGGCGGCGAGGCTGACGGTGGTCTCCCCCGGCCCGGCCAGCGCATCGGCGGCGCAGGAGATCGGCCCGTGCGGCGTCAGTGCGAACAGACGGTTGGCACCGTCTTCGACCCCCAGCAGCAGGGCATGGGAGCCGCAGCCATCGAGATCGGCGACACAGAGGCTGCGCACCAGGGCGCCGGCGGCGAGATCGATCGCGAGACGTTCGAACATCGGCGCGCAGTGCAACCCGCCACGGGTCATTGGTCAAGCCCGCCGGCCGGCGCCGGCGCGATGGCGCCGGCTAATCGTACCCGGCGCGGTCGTCGTAGCCGTGGCGATGGCTGTAATAGGAGAGGCGCATCAGGCCGATGCCCAGCGCCAGGGTCACGCCGACCCCGAGCAGCAGGGCGATGATCCCGTGCAGGCCCAGCTCCACCTCGGCCAGCGCCCGCCATACGGTGAAGGCGACGGCGACCGCGGCGGCCAGCAGCAGGCCCAGTGCCGAGACCGTGACGCAGAGGCCGCGCACCGCGCTCATCGCCCCGCCAGCATGGGCAGATCGAGGTGATGCTGGCGGGCGCAGGCGCGGGCCTCCTGGTAGCCGGCATCGGCGTGGCGCATGACGCCGCTGGCCGGATCGTTGGTCAGCACCCGCTGCAGCCGTCGCGCCGCCGCCTCGCTGCCGTCGCAGAGGATCACCATGCCGGCATGCTGGGAATAGCCGATGCCCACCCCGCCGCCGTGATGGATGCTGACCCAGGTGGCGCCGCTGGCGCAGTTCAAGAGCGCATTGAGGAGCGGCCAGTCGGCCACCGTGTCGGAGCCGTCGCGCATCGCCTCGGTCTCCCGGTTGGGGCTGGCCACCGAGCCCGCATCGAGATGATCGCGGCCGATGACGATGGGCGCCTCGAGCTCGCCTCTGGCCACCATCTCGTTGAAGGCGAGACCGGCTCGGGCACGCTCGCCCAGACCCAGCCAGCAGATCCGCGCCGGCAGGCCCTGAAAGCGGATCCGCGCGCGCGCCATGTCCAGCCAGCGGTGGAGATGCGGATCGTCGGGGATCAGCTCCTTCACCTTCTCGTCGGTGCGGTAGATGTCCTCCGGATTGCCCGACAGCGCCACCCAGCGGAAGGGCCCCCTGCCGCGGCAGAACAGCGGCCGGATGCAGGCGGGGACGAAGCCGGGGAAGGCGAAGGCGTCCTCCACCCCCATCTCGCGCGCGAACTGGCGGATGTTGTTGCCGTAGTCGATGGTGGGCACGCCGGCGCGATGGAAGGCGAGCATCGCCCGCACCTGAACGGCCATCGACTGCTTGGCCGCCCGCTCCACCGCCCCGGGATCGGTTTCCTGGCGGCGCTCCCATTCCTCCACCGTCCAGCCGAGCGGCAGATAGCCGTGCAGCGGATCATGGGCGCTGGTCTGGTCGGTGACGATGTCCGGCCGTATCCCGCGCCGCACCAGCTCGGGAAAGACCTCGGCGGCGTTGCCCAAGAGCCCCACCGAGACCGGCTCGCGGCGGGCGCGGGCCTGCTCGAGGATCGCCAGGGCGGCATCGAGATCGGTCGCCATGCGGTCGAGATAGCCGCTCTCCAGGCGGCGCTCGATGCGGGCGGCGCGGCATTCCACCGCCAGCAGCGAGGCCCCGGCCATGGTCGCCGCCAGGGGCTGGGCGCCGCCCATGCCGCCGAGCCCGCCGGTGAGGATCCAGCGCCCCGAAAGATCGCCCCCGTAATGCCGGCGGCCGAGCTCGGCGAAGGTCTCGTAGGTGCCCTGGATGATGCCCTGCGAGCCGATGTAGATCCAGGAACCGGCGGTCATCTGCCCGTACATCATCAGCCCCAGACGTTCGAGCTCGAAGAAATGGTCCCAGTCGGCCCAGTGGGCGACGATGTTGGAATTGGCGATCAGCACCCGCGGCGCATCGGCATGGGTGCGGAACACCCCCACCGGCTTGCCCGACTGCACCAAAAGGGTCTCGTCCTCCTCCAGCCTTTCCAGGGTCGCGACGATGGCATCGAAGCACTCCCAGTCCCGCGCCGCCCGGCCGATGCCGCCATAGACCACCAGCTCCTCGGGACGCTCCGCCACCTCCGGATCGAGATTGTTCATCAGCATCCTCAGCGCCGCCTCGCTCTGCCAGTTCCGACAGCGCAGCTCCCGCCCGCGAGGGGCGCGGATGCGGCGCGTATTGTCGATACGGGACATGGCCCTCCTCCTTGCGCCTCGCGCGACGGCCAAGCTATGACGAGGCGGCGTTTCACGGAACCGGGACGATGGTGGACGAGCGGCCGCTCAGGCGCAACAGCGAGGTACTGGCCGAGGCCATGGAACTGGAGGGTTCCAGGCTGCTCGATGTCGGCTGCGGCGAAGGGGCGCTGCTGGACTGGTTCCTGCGGCGTGGCGCCGACGCCTTCGGCCTCGACCCGCAGCCCGCCCGTCTCGAGCAGGCGGCCCGACGCATCGGCCCGGGACGCTGCGTGGCCGGCCGCGGCGAAATGCTGCCGTTCGGCGATGCCGCCTTCGACGCGGTGGTGTTCTTCAACAGCCTGCATCATCTGCCGGAACCGGCGATGGCCGGAGCGCTGGTCGAGGCGCGCCGGGTGCTGCGCGACGGCGGCCGCCTGGTGGTCGTCGAGCCGCTGGCGGAGGGTGGCTATTTCGAGGTGATGCGGCCGGTCGAGGACGAGACCGGGGTCCGGGCCGCCGCCTGGCGGGCGCTGCGGGAGGCGGCCGGCGACCTGTTCCGGCTGGAGGAGGAGCGCGAATACCGGACCCTGGTGCCGGTGGCCTCGGCGTCTGAGCTGGTCGCCCGGCTGGCTGCTGCCGACCCCGGGCGGCGGCCGCGTCTGGAGGCGCTCCGACCGGTCATCGAACGTCTCTATGTCGCGCATCTGCGCCGCGATGCGAAAGGGCGCCCGGTCCTCGAGCAGCCGATGCGGATCGATCTGCTGCGGCCGGCGTGAGTGTCCGGGGGCTGGCGCGGATGCTCGCCTGATGGTAGAAAAATCTTAACGAGTTTCGGCTAAAGGGAGATGCCAGCAGGTCGCTGTCTGTCCGGACGGAGCAGCAATCTTGGATTTCGCCTTTCGCCTGCCGCGCCGACGGGATCGGGCCAGCCGACCCCGCCCGGAGTGCCTGACGCCGGCCGTCATCATCGGCCTGCTGCGACTGGCCGATGCCGCCATCGTGCTGGCGGCGGGTGGCATCGCCCATGCGCTGGCCGGTGGCGCCGCGGTCGACGCGCTGTCGGTGACGATGCTGCTGCTGGCCGTTCTGCTGACCCTCAACCTGTTCCAGCTGGCCGGTCTCTATGCCTGCGACCGGCTCGATGCGCGCGACTTCCAGCTGACCCGCAGCGTGCTCGCCTGGACGCTTTCGGCGATGCTGCTGGTCAGTCTGGGCTATGCCACCGCGACCCTCG
>CAYYZI010000293.1:0-4543 GCA_964475675.1 uncultured Geminicoccaceae bacterium | reverse complement strand
CGGGGCGAGGACGAAAAGCGCCGCCGCCACGACCGCCGCCGGGCCGCGGCGCCCGTCTTGCTTCGCCTGCGGTTCCGGGCTATCCGAATGCGAGTAACCGGGCGGTTACCCGCAGGGTTCCGCGCTTCGGGGAGGCACGGCCGATGAGTACCAGAAGGCTCGGCATCGTCATGTACGGGGTCACCGGAAGGATGGGCACCAACCAGCATCTGGTGCGCTCCATCCTCGCCATTCGCGAACAGGGCGGGGTCCGGCTCGCGGACGGCCGACGGGTGATCCCCGACCCGCTGCTGGTCGGACGCGATCCCCGCAAGCTCGAGGATCTGTGCGAACGCCACGGGCTCGAGCGCTGGACCACCGATCTCGAGGCGGCACTGGCCAGCCCCGAGGACGAGATCTTCTTCGATGCCGCCACCACCCGGGGGCGGGCCGAGCGGCTGGAGGCGGCGATCCGCGCCGGCAAGCATGTCTACTGCGAAAAGCCCGTCGCCACCGCCACCGCAGAGGCGCTCGCGGTGGCGCGGCTGGCGGGCGAGGCGGGTGTCGCCGGCGGGGTGGTACAGGACAAGCTCTACCTGCCGGGCCTGCGCAAGCTCCGGAAACTCGTGCGGGCCGGCTTCTTCGGACGGATCCTGGCGATCCAGGGCAGCTTCGGCTACTGGATCTTCGACGGCCGGATCGACCCTCCGCAGCGCCCATCCTGGAACTACCGCAAGGCCGATGGCGGCGGCATCCTGCTCGACATGCTGCCCCACTGGCGTTACGTGCTCGACCATCTGTTCGCCCCGGTGCGGACGGTCTTCTGCCTCACCGCCAACCACATTCCCGAGCGCCTCGACGAGGCGGGCAAGCCCTACCGGGCCGATGCCGAGGACGCGGTGTTCGCCCTGTTCGAGCTC
Source organism: uncultured Geminicoccaceae bacterium (assembly GCA_964475675.1). Classification (GTDB taxonomy): domain Bacteria; phylum Pseudomonadota; class Alphaproteobacteria; order Geminicoccales; family Geminicoccaceae; genus JALSRW01. Next base: position 3,644 of record CAYYZI010000293.1, on the reverse strand, counting down.
GAAGGCGGGATCCTCGCCCGCATCGACAGTTCCTGGTGTGTGCGGGTGCGCCGCGACGATCTCGCGGTGTTCGAGGTACACGGCACCGAGGGATCGGCGGTGGCCGGGCTGACCCGCTGCTGGATCCAGCCCGATGTCGCCACCCCGCGGCCGGTCTGGGATCCCGATTCCCCGCGCCGCCACGATTTCCAGGCCGACTGGCAGGAAGTCCCGGATACCGTCCCTCATGACAACGCCTTCAAGGTCGAATGGGAGATGTTCATCCGCCATGTCTGCGAGGGCGCGCCCTTCCCCCACGATCTGCTCGAGGGTGCCCGTGGCGTCCAGCTCGCCGAGCTCGGCTATCGGAGCGCCGCCGAAAAACGGATGATCGAGGTGCCGTCGCTGGAGCTCGCCCGGGATGCCTGAACTCCGCCTGCCGCGTCCGGACCGCAGCCTCGAAAGCTGGCGCCTCGGTGCGCCGCGCAGCCTTCCCGAAAGGGCGGAAGGCCCCTTCGATCGCATCGCCTTCGCCGCCGCCCATGTGGTCCACGATCCGCTGGCCGATCACGATCCCTGGGACGAGGCGGCGATCGATTTCGAGGCGACCCTGGCCTGGCGCCATCATCTCTGGGATCTCGGCCTCGCCGTCGCCGAGGCCATGGACACCGCCCAGCGCGGCTCCGGCCTCGACTGGCCGGCGGCCCAGGCCTTGATCGCCCGCAGCGTCGCCGAGGCGAAAACGCGAAAGGATGCGGTGCTGTTCAGCGGCGTCGGCACCGACCATCTGCTGCCGCGGCCCGATCTTTCCCTGGCGGAGGTGTTGCGTGCCTACGAGGAGCAGCTCGCCTTCGTCGAGGGGCTCGGCGGCCGGGTGATCCTGATGGCCAGCCGGGCGCTGGCGGCGGTGGCCCGCGGCCCCGAGGATTATCTCGCGGTCTACACGCGCCTGCTCGAACAGGTGCGCCAGCCGGTCATCCTCCATTGGCTCGGGGAGATGTTCGATCCGGCCCTCGCCGGCTACTGGGGCGATCGCGATCATTGGCGGGCGATGGAAACGGTGCTGACGCTGATCGAGGCGCAGGCTCCCAGGATCGACGGCATCAAGATCTCCCTGCTTTCGAAGGAAAAGGAGATCGCCATGCGGCGCCGGCTCCCGGCCGGGGTGCGCATGTACACCGGCGACGATTTCCACTACGCGGAACTGATCCTCGGCGACGAGGAGGGCCATTCGGACGCGCTTCTCGGCATCTTCGACGCCATCGCCCCGGTGGCCTCGGCGGCGCTCTCGGCCTTGGCCCGCGGCGATCACGAGCGCTGTCTCGCCCTCTTCGCGCCGACCGTGCCGCTGTCGCGCCACATCTTCAGGAACCCCACCCGCTACTACAAGACGGGAATCGTCTTTCTCGCCTGGCTCAACGGCCATCAATCCCATTTCACGATGCTGGGCGGCCAGGAGAGCGCCCGCTCGCTGCTGCACCTGGCCGAGCTGTTCCGTCTCGCCGACCGTGCCGGGCTGCTGCGCGACCCGGAGCTCGCCGCCTCCCGCATGCGCCACTTCCTGGCCGTCCAAGGGATCGTCTAGGGGCGGGCGACCGGGATCCTCCTGCCCTCGCGCGAGGATGCCAGCAGGGCATCGATCAGGGCGTGGACGGACAGGGCCTCGCGTCCCGGGATCGCGGGCTCGCGCCCGGCTTCGAGAGCGTCCAGGAAATCCGCCAGAAGGGCGCGGTGCCAGTGATGGGGAAAATCCATCGGCCGCTCGCCGCTGCCGGTGGGCACCGGCTCGCCGAAGCGCTGCTCGCGCCCGTCCTGCCAGTGAAGCCGGAGCGTCGCGCCTTCGAGGATCGCCGTCACCCGCTCGAAAACGAAGTGGATCTGCTCGGGAAAACCCGGATATTCGGCCACGGTGGCCAGAACCCCGCCCGGTGCGCCATTCTCGAAACGCAGGCCGGCGGCGACGAAATCCTCGGTCTCCATGCGATGGAGGCGGGTGGTGCCGGCCACGGCCGTGACCTCGGCCACGGGGCCGGCGATCCAGCCCAGGAGATCGAGGGCGTGGATGGCCTGGCTGGCCAGCACGCCGCTGCCGTCGCGGGCGACCGTGCCCCGTCCACCCTCGTCGAAATACGATTGCGGCCGCCACCAGGGAAGCCAGAGCTGGGCGGCGGCCAGCGCCCCCGCATCCCCCGCCCGGACCAGTTCCCGCAGGCGTCGTGCCGCCTCGCGGAAGCGCTGCTGGAGGACGATGCCGAGGGTCACGCCCGCATGCTCGCAGATGGCGACCAGCGCGCGCGCCTCGTCAAGATCGCGGGCCACCGGCTTTTCCATGAGCAGATGCTTGCCGGCGGCGGCCGCCGCCTCGACATAGTCCCGCCGCGCCCCGGGCGGGGTCAGCAGGAGAACGAAATCGATCGAGGGATCCTCGAAGATCGCGGCCACTTCCTCGACCGCCGGAAAGCCCCATTCGCGGGATGCCCGCCCTCGCTCATCGGCAATCGGGCTCCATACCGCCCGCACCCGCACCCGTTCCCCGAGCTCGGAAAGCGCCCGCGCATGCGGCGCCAGCGCCATCCCCAGACCGATGATGCCGGTTTCGAACAAACGTCCCGCCATCGCTTCCTCCCCCGCTCCCTGCGGCCGAGAGTAGCATCCGCCGGGATGCGTGACAGGGGGTGCCCGCGCCTCGATGGCGATGGCAGCCTTCGCGCTGCCGGGACGGGGGGCGAGGCACCGGTCGGGAATGCGGCTCGAAGGAAACGAGAAAGGGCGCTCTGGCGGCTTGGCTCCGGCGGCAGGACTCGAACCTGCGACCCGGCGGTTAACAGCCGCCTGCTCTACCAACTGAGCTACGCCGGACCAGCGTCGCGCGGCGCTCTATAGCAGGGCCGCACCGGTCGCGCCAAGTCCCGGATTGGAGGCCCGGGCCGGAATCGAACCGACGTCCGGGGATTTGCAGTCCCCTGCATGACCACTCTGCCACCGGGCCCCGGCGCGAGCCGGATATAGAGAGCGGCCGGAAAACGGTCAAGGCGAGGCGCGGCACGGGCGGGCCATGCCCGCACGTGTTCGCCGCCGGCCCGTGCCGCCCTATAATCCCCGAGGCCGGCCCGGCGGTGGAGGTCGACGGGCAGACGGAGAGGAGGGGCATGGTCGAACTGCGCGAGGTGACGCTCGAGGACAAATACCGGCTCGAGCGCGGGGCGGCCCTGATGACCGGCATCCAGGCGCTGGTGCGCCTGCCCGTCGAGCAGCGCCGACGCGACCGGGCACGTGGCTGGAACACCGCCGGCTATGTCACCGGCTATCGCGGCTCGCCCCTCGGCACCTACGACCTCCACCTGCAGCGGGCGCGCGCCCTACTCGAGGCACACCGGGTCCTCCATCAGCCGGCGGTGAACGAGGATCTGGCGGCCACCGCCTGCCAGGGCACCCAGCAGGTCGGCCTGTTCGGCGAGCAGGAGTACGACGGCGTCTTCGCCATCTGGTACGGCAAGGGACCGGGGGTCGACCGCTCGGGTGACGCCATCCGCCACGGCAATCTGTTTGGCACCCACCCCCGAGGCGGCGTGCTGCTGCTGCTCGGCGACGACCATCTGTGCGAGAGCAGCACCACCGCCCACCAGTCCGAATACGCCATGGTCGATGCCATGGTGCCGGTGCTG
>CAYYZI010000292.1:0-4559 GCA_964475675.1 uncultured Geminicoccaceae bacterium | reverse complement strand
AAGGGCGAGGCGCCGATCTTCCTGATCAGCCTCAAGGCGGGCGGCACCGGGCTCACCCTGACCGCCGCCGATACCGTGATACATTACGATCCCTGGTGGAACCCGGCGGTCGAGGCCCAGGCCACCGATCGCGCCCATCGCATCGGCCAGGACAAGACGGTGTTCGTCTACAAGCTGATCGCCAGCGGCACCGTCGAGGAGCGCATGGTCGAGCTCCAGGACCGCAAGCGGGCGCTGGTCGAAGGCGTGCTGAGCGGTGCCCGCACCGGCCTCGCCTTCACCGAGGAAGACATCGAGACCCTGTTCGCGCCGCTGCCCGAATAGCCGCCGGCCGGTGCCGGCGGCATTGCCGCGCCTTCGCCCGCCGCTCACGCTCGCGCGACATGTTCTGCGTTGACCGTGACCGGGGCGGCGCGCATTTTCAGGCTCGGACCCGGCTTCCGCGGCTTGCGCGACCACCGGTCCGGGTCGGGAGGTGGCGATGAAGGTTGCACGAATTCTCGAACAGAAAGGCCGCGAGGTGGTCACCGTTCGGGCCGACCTGGGCGTCGCCACGGCGGTGCGCAGGCTGGTTCTGGCCGGCATCGGCGCCCTCGTCGTGAGCGAGGACGGCGAGCATGTCGACGGTCTCCTCTCCGAGCGCGACATCGTGCGGGCACTGGCCGAGGAAGGCGGCGGGGTGATGGCCCCGGAGCGCCGTGTCGGTGACATCATGACCCGGCAGGTCCGGGTCTGCGGCGTCGATGACGAGATCCGCCAGGTGATGGATGTGATGACCCGCTACCGGGTGCGCCATCTGCCGGTGGTGGAGGACGGCCGCCTGGTGGGGATCGTCAGCATCGGCGACATCGTCAAGAACCGGCTCGAGGAGATCGAGCTGGAGGCCAGCGTCCTGCGCGACGTCTATCTCGCCAGCCATTGAGGTCGCAGGATATGGCCCGCGCGCATGTCGGCACCTCGGGATGGGCCTATGGCAACTGGCGCGGCGTCTTCTATCCGCCCGGGCTGCGCCAGGGCGAATGGCTGGCCCATTACGCCCGCTTCTTCGATACCGTCGAGGTCAATGCCAGCTTCTACCGGCTGCCCACCGAAAAGCTGATCGAGGGCTGGTGTGCCCATACGCCGGAGAATTTCCGCTTCGCCGTCAAGGCCTGGCGGGCGATCACCCATTTTCGTCGGCTCGAGGCCTGCGAGGATCTGCTGGCCGACTTTTTCGCCCGGATCGCCCTGTTCGGCGACAAGCTGGGGCCCGTGCTGTTCCAGCTGCCGCCCCGTTTCGCGGCCGATCCCGAGCGGCTCGAAACCTTCATCGCCGGTCTTCCGGAAGGGCATCGTTACGCCTTCGAGTTCCGCGATCCGAGCTGGCATGTGGAGCCGGTCTATGCGGTGCTGCGCGCCGCCAACGCCGCCTTCTGTCCGTTCGATCTGGCCGGTCTCACCGGGCCGCGGGTGGTCACCGCCGATTTCGTCTATGTGCGACTGCACGGCCACGAGCGGCGCTATCGGGGCGCCTATTCCGAGGCGCTGCTCGAGGACTGGGCGGCCTGGCTCGGGCGGTGTCTGGAGGAGGGGCGGGAGGCCTGGCTCTATTTCGACAATACCGACGAGGAGGCGCATGCCGTGAACGATGCCCTGCGTCTCAAGAATCTGCTCGGTGAGGCGGCGTCGGCGGCCGGCGTGTTAACCGATCGGTAAGAGACGATCGGCTATGGTCGCGGGGCCGGCAGCCGGTACCGCGTGGTCCTGATCCGCGTCTGGCATCTCCGTGTGGCCGGTGTCGGGTATGTTCCGCATCGATATGCGAGGGATGACCGGTGCTCAGTCTATTCGAAAGGAAGTCGGCCACGAGGGCGATCCGGCGGTCGGTGACGCCCACCGGCAGGGAACGCCGGTTTCGCCGCAGTGACTTCATTCTCAGCAAGACCGACCCCAGGGGTCGGATCATCTATGCCAACGAGACCTTCCTAGCAATCTCGGGCTTCACCGAGAAGGAAGTGATGGGCGCGCCCCACAGCATTCTCCGTCACCCGGAGATGCCGCGCTGCGTGTTCCGCTATTTCTGGGAGACGATCGCCTCGGGCAAGGAGGTCTTCGCCTATGTGGTGAACCTCTGCAAGAACGGCGATCACTATTGGGTCCTGGCCCATGTCACGCCGACCTTCGACGATGCGGGTCGGATCATCGCCTACCACTCCAACCGCCGCTCGCCCGATCCCGCGGCGGTGGCCGAGATCAAACGCGTCTATGCCGAGCTCTCCGGCATCGAGAACAGCCATCAGGACCGCAAGGCCGGGCTCGAGGCCTCCTCCGCCGCACTCGAAAAGATGCTTTCCGAAAAGGGGCTGTGCTTCAATGAATTCACTCTCTCCCTCTGAAAAACCCGCCGATGGATATGCCGGACGGGAGCGGCGTCGCCCCCCGGTACCCCGCTTCGACGGTTCCTCGCTCGGCCTCGCCATGCTGACGGCGATCGCCACCACCATGCTGGCCGCACTCCTGCCCTGGCTGGCGGGCACCGCGGCCGCGAACTGGCTGGCGATCGCGGTGGTCCTGCTGGCCGCGATCACGGCGGGCCTTGCCTGGCGCGCGGGCAGCCGTCTGCGCAAGATCGCCGAGGTCTGCGCTGCGGCCGCACAGGGCGACCTGCAGAAACGGGTCGTGTTCCTCCGCGATCGCGGGCTGCTGCGCACTCTGGCCCGCGACGTCAACCGGCTGTCCGATCTCGCCGACACCTTCGTGCGCGAGCTCGGCCAGACCCTCGGGCATGTGGCCAACAACGAATACTACCGGCGCATCCTCGTTCAGGGCCTGTCCGGGGACTATGCCCGCTGGGCCACTTTGGCCAACACCGAGATCGCCCGCATCGCCGAACGCAGCAAGAGCTTCCAGGAACTGACCGCCAAGTTCGAGGCGGAAGTGAAAAGCGTGGCCGATGATGTCGGCACTACCGCCGACCGGCTCGGCGAGATCGCCCGCGATGTCGGCCAGGCCTCCGAGGAGAGCGCCGGCAACGTGCAGAACGTGGCGGCGGCGGTGGAGGAACTGACCGCCTCGGTCCAGGATATCGCCAACAATGCCACCCTGTCGGCCGATGTGGTGCGTTCCGCGGCCACCGAAGCGGAGCAGTCGCGCGAGGCGGCGGCGCGACTGACCGAGACCGCCGAACAGATCGCCTCGGTGGTGGAGACCATCCGCGACATCGCCGAACAGACCAATCTCCTGGCGCTGAACGCGACCATCGAGGCCGCCCATGCCGGCGAGGCCGGCAAGGGCTTCGCGGTGGTCGCCGGCGAGGTCAAGACGCTGGCCGGCCAGACCGGCAAGGCCACCGAGACCATCCGCCGTCGGGCCGAGGAGATGCGCGGGGTGATCGGCGACGTGACCTCGGTGCTCGGACGGATCGCCGCCCGGGTGGCGGAAGCGGACGGCGCGGCCTCCTCGATCGCCTCGGCGGTCGAGCAGCAGGCGGCGGTGGTTCAGGACATCGCCCGGCGCATGGACGAGGTGTCGCAGGCGGTGGCCACGGTGACGGCGGCGGTCGGGGCGGCCGACGGCAATGCCACCGATGCGACCCTGTCGGCCGCAGTCGCCGATCTCGACACCCGGGCCAAGGCCCTGCGCCAGGAAATCGACGGCTTCCTGCAGGCGGCGCGACGGGTCGCCTGAGCCGCGGCCTTCGCCGGCTGCGGCCGGCGGATGTCTTCGAGGCGGCGGTCGCCCTTCCCGGCACCGCCGCCCGCTCTTTCCGCCGGCGGGCCGCCCTGACCCGGGGCGCTGCCGCAGGAGATAAGGGAGAAGGCTCTGCCCGGCTTTGCCCGTTCAATCGGCGGGGGGCGTCCGGGGCCGGCCGCGCCGGCCGGCGAAGAAATCCCGCAGCAGCCGCGCACTCTCGCGCTCGCCGATGCCGCCATAGACCTCCGGGCGGTGATGGCAGGCCGGGCTGTCGAAGATCCGCGGGCCGTGGTCGACACCGCCGCATTTTTCGTCCTCGGCGCCGTAGTAGAGCCGGCGCAGGCGGGCGAGGCTGATGGCATAGGCACACATCGGGCAGGGTTCGAGCGTGACGTAGATGTCGCAATCCACCAGGCGCACCGTGCCCCGCCGCCTCGCCGCGGCACGGATCGCCAGCAGCTCGGCATGGGCGGTGGGGTCCTTCTCCCTTTCCATGGCGTTACCGCAGGCGGCCAGCAGTCGCCCGCCATCATCGACAATGACGGCCCCCACCGGAACCTCGCCGCGGGCCGCGGCGGCCCGGGCCTCGGCCAAGGCGCGGGCCATCGGCGACGGCTGCGGCCTCATGAGCCGAAGGCCGCGCGGTTGGCGAAGGTGACGACGAAGCTCACCGCCTCCTGCGGCGGGTCGACGAGGCGTGCTTCGAATCGGGCGAGGGCACCCGGCCCCAGCCGCCCCCGCGGCGGGTCGAACAGGCCGAAATCGAGCTCGCGGCCCTCGGCATCGAGCAGCGCCACCCGCAGCGGTGGCAGGATCCGTTCCTGGCCCGTCAGGCCGAGCTGAAGCGTCGCCGGCAGGACGCCGAGGGAGTCGCGGTCGTCGTTGTC
>CAYYZI010000291.1:0-4581 GCA_964475675.1 uncultured Geminicoccaceae bacterium | reverse complement strand
GCATGGCGAATGCGTGGCAGGCCGCCGGCGCCTGCGTGGTGAGGGCGCTGTGAGCCTCAGGGACTGCCTGGACGCCATCCGCGACGTCACCGGCGGGCGCCTCGGCGACCAGGAAGCCCTGGACATCATCGACAGACTCGCCGACCGGGCCGAGGCACGCCGGCGCGCCGGTGTCGACCCAGCCCAGGTCCAGGGTGAGATCGAGGACCTGGCGCGGCAGATGGCGGATGCCGAGCGCCTCCGGGCGGCCAAGCGGCGCCAGCATGCCCTCCTCAACGCACTCAAGCGCGAGCGCCTGCTGGCCGAGATCGACCGCATGACGGCAGCCGGTCTGCGGCCGGTGGCCGCACTGAAGGCGATCATGGGCGGTGTCCAATCGCCGGTGCGCGGCACCCGTGCCAGCGCCTGGTCGACCCAGCGCGCCTTCCTGTCGCGCTACTGGGGCGCGATCATGGGACGGCTCGCCGCCGAGAAACCGCAGATCGAGCGCCTGTTAACCCGCGGAGGAGCGGAATTCCGCGCCTTCGACGCCCGCGTCGCGCAGGAGATGGAGCAGATCGGGATCGAAGGCGGCAGGCCGGGCATCACCGGCGACGAGGATGCGCGCTGGCTGGCCCAGCTCTTCGCGGATGTGGCCGAGACCGCCAGGCGAGACCTCAACGATCGCGGCGCCTCGATCGGCCAGCTCGCCGGCTGGCTGCCGCACATCCACGATCCCTGGCGTATCGTCCGCGCCAGCGAGGACGAGTGGCTGGACTTCATCCGCCCCAGGCTCGATCTGGAGCGCACCTTCCCCGACCTCGTCGGCGACGACGCCGCCATCGACGATGCGCTGCGGCAGATCTACCGCACCATCGCCAGCGGCAGGGATCTGGAGCTCGGCGCCGCCACCGAGGTGCGCTTTCGCGGCCCGGCCTCGCTGGCGCGTCGTTTCGACCGGTCGCGGGTGATGCATTTCCGGCCGGGAGAGTGGTCCGGCTATGCCGAGCGGTTCGGCTTCGGCAGTGTCACCGCCTCCATGTTCGCCCATCTGCGCGCGACCGCCCGGGTGGCCGGCCTGATGGAGGTATTCGGGCCGAACCCGCAGCAGATGGTGGATACCCTCGTTGATGCGCTGACACTGCGCCTGCGCCGCAGCCGCAGCGTGAATGTCAAGCTGCAGCAGCAGATCCAGGCACTGCGCAATGCCGGGAGATGGCCGACATGGAAGGCGCTTACCGGCGAGGTCAATCATCCGGCCAACACCGTCCTGGCGCGGATCGGCGCCGGCACGCGTGCCTGGGAGATGCTGTCCAAGCTGATGGCGGCGGTGATCTCGGCGTTGCCCACCGACCCGGTGACGGTGGCCGCCAACCTGCGCTTCATGGGCAAGCCGCTGCTCTCGGCCTACCGGGACGCCTTCCTCGGGTATTTCCGCGGGCGCGGAAAGGGCGAGGTGCGGGCGCTAGCCTTCCATCTCGGCGAGGGCTTCAGCGCCCTGATCGAACATTCGATCACGCCCTATGCCGATTTCGAGGCGCCGCCCGGACGGCTCAACCGTCTCGTCTCCTGGGGCTTCAAGATCTCCGGGCTTTCCGGTTTCACCGACCTCGGCCGGGCGGTAGCGACACGGACGATGGCGGCCGAGCTCGGGCGGCACACAGGGCGCTCCTGGGACCAGTTGCCGGCCGACCTGCGGCATGTGTTCGGCCTGCACGGGCTCGACGCCCGACATTGGGAGGTCCTGCGCCGCATGACGATGGAGGCCGAGGGCACGACCTACGTCAGCCCGGCCGTCCGGGAAATCGGCCGCGAAGAGGTCCTGCCGTTCGTCCGGGAACGTCTCGATGCGCTCGATGTCGGATTGGCCGAGCGGCTGCGCCGGCGCCAGCGGCAGGCGGCGAAACTCGCCGCCGCGATGGAGCGTTCCCAGGAGGAGTTCGCGGCCTGGGCGGAGCGGCTGCGGGCAAACCTCGAGGCCAGGCGGGCGCGGCTCGAGGCCAGAACCGCCACGCAGCGCGACCGCCGGCTGGAGCGGATCGCCGAGATCGCCAGGCGGCTGGAGGAACTGCGCGCGGATTTCGCGGCGCGGCACCGTGACATGTCGGCCAGGGCCGGTCGCCGCACGGGCAGGCGGGAGCGTTCGCTCGAGGTGCAGCTGCGCGATGTCGAGCGCCGCATCCGCGAGCTCGAGAAGGAGGCCGGCAAACTGCGGAACGAGGCCGAGCGGGAAATCGACGCACGGATCCGGGAGCGCATGGAGATGCTGCGGGTGGAGCTCGGCGAGCGCGCGAAACGGATTGCCGAGCTCGAAAACGCGGATGCGGTCGATCGCGAGCGCTTCGGGGCGGCGGTGGAGCGCATTCTCGACAGCGGACGTGTCGAGCTGGAGATCGCGCTCCGGCGGTTCTTCTCGGACGAGGCGGCGACCGCGATCCTGGAGAGCGATGCGCGCACGCGCGCGATCACCACCGGCGGGCTGCAGGCGGGCACCGGCTGGGGCGAGGCCGCCCGCGCCGTGATGCAGTTCAAGAGCTTTCCAATCGCCTTCTCCCAGCGGGTGCTCGGCCGTCGTCTGTTCGCGGCGCGCGGCGACACGCGGGGCGAGCGACTGCTGCGCGGAAGCCTGCACATGGGCGAGCTGATGGCGGCGATGATGATCGCCGGCCTGTTCGCGAGCTGGGGCAAGGACGTGTACAGAGGCCGTACGCCGAAGGCGCTGTTCGACGAGGATGGCGAGCTTCGCTGGAAGACCCTGGCCGCGGCGATGATGCAGGGCGGCGGTCTCGGGATCTATGGCGATTTCTTCTTTTCCGAATACAACCGCTTCAACCAGGGTGCCGCCGAGACCCTCTCGGGCCCGATGGTCGGCGACATCTCCGAGCTGCTCTCGCTGCTCGAGACGGTGAAGAACGGGGAGCCACGCGCCTCGCGCTTCGTGAATTTCGCGATCGGGCTGACACCGTTTCTGAACCTTTGGTACACCCGAGCGGCTGTGGATTACATGTTCCTGCATAGCCTGCGCGAGACCGTCTCGCCCGGCTGGCTGGCACGACAGCGCCGCCGCATGCGCGAGCAATACGGACAGGACCTGCTGGTGGAGCCGCGTCGATGACCATTGCAAGCGAGAAGACCAAATCTGGCCCGTGGGCCACGGACGGCAGCAAGACGGTATGGCCGTTCGATTTTCTGGTGCTGCAGGCCTCCGACCTCGAGCTCGCCGTGGTCGATGCCGCCGGTACCGAGACCATCGTCGACAGCGCGCAGTTCACGGTGAGCGGTGTGGGCGACCCGAACGGCGGCACCGTGACCTATCCGACAAGCGGCGGCCCGCTCGCCGCCGGCGGCACGGTGACCGTGTACCGTTCGCCGAAATTCCTTCAGTCCACCGATCTCAAGCGGCAGGGACGGTACGATCCGGAAAGCGTGGAGCGGCAGCTCGATCGCGATGTGATGTACGCCCAAAGGCTGAAGGAGCAGTTGGCCAGGGCACTCAAGCTGCGCGAGAGCGACACGGATATCGACACGACCGTGCCGGCCTGGTCGGCGGGAAAGCTCTTCAGTTGGGATAAGACGAGCAAGAAGCTCGCTCTGGTGGATCCGCCGCAGGCCTCCGACGTGACACCGGGGCTGACCTTCGATGGCACCGACCAGAGCGGGACCCTGCAGGCGCTCATCGATTCCGCGATCGCGGCCGGGGCAACCTATCTGCCGATCGTCGGTCCGGACGGCGGCACGCTCGGCCTCCAGACGAACATCGAGATCTACAACCCGAACCCGCGGCCGTTCGTGCTGGACCTGCGACGGGTCGGCAAGATCAAACGCCTGGCATACGATGTCCGGATCAGGCCGCTTGGAAAGATCAGCGAATGGCCGACCAGCAACCTGCCGAAGCTCGCGAGCTCAGCGGCACAGAACGCCACCAGCATCACCATCGACACCGGACCGATCGGCGGCGATCTCAGCCGGTTCGTGGTCGGTGCACGGATCGTCATCCGTGGCGAGCAGGACGCGAACGGGCTGCCGCTCGAGAGCCCCGTGCAGCGCCACGAAACAACGCTCACGGCGAATGCCACGGACAACGGTGACGGCACGGCCACCCTGTCCTTGGCCGACGCGCTGCCGGCCGCCTTCGAGCCGTCCTATCCGACCAGTGCCTGGGCGACTTCGAGCCGCAACAGCGCCGGCAAGGACGAAACCCTCATCACCGTCGTCGACGAGTGGACCCTGAGCGCCGATGCGGCCGAGGGCGACCGGGCGCTGTCGGTGTCGAGCGACCCCACGGGCTCGCTTTCTGCCGGCGACTGGGTGTATGTGCAGGACGATCGCACCGCCGGCGATGTGCAGGGCAGCTCCTCCAACCGCATCCGGTTGGAGCCGCACCGCGTGCAGGCGGTCAGCAGCACGACGGTCACCCTCGATGTGGGCGTCGTGCGGGATTTCCAGGTCAGCTACAAGGCGCGGATCACGAAGCTGCGGCCGTGCTGGCAGCCGACCATCATCTGCCCGCCCGAGACGGAGTTCGCCCAGGCGCCGGCGGCGGCGCCGGCTTCCCGGATCCCGGCCTGGGAAGCGAAATACTGCATCGAGCCGACGATCATC
>CAYYZI010000290.1:0-4582 GCA_964475675.1 uncultured Geminicoccaceae bacterium | reverse complement strand
TTCGTTGGAGCGGGAGACGGGATTCGAACCCGCGACCCCGACCTTGGCAAGGTCGTGCTCTACCCCTGAGCTACTCCCGCGAAGCGGCCACCGGACGGGCCGGCCGGACGCCGCCCGTATCTAGGCGATCGAGGATGCCTTGGCAAGAGTGCGGAAGGCCCCGCCGGGGCCGGCGCGAGGCTTGTAACGGGGCCGCGGACCGGCCATCTTAGCGGGCAGCGGAGCTGGGCTGCCGGCGTCTCGTCGGCGGCCCGCAACTGGTCGGGGGATGTCGCACGATGCAGATACTCGGTGGGGCCGCCGCCAGGCCCTCGGAAGGCGACGAGATCATCAAGGACGGCGATATCGAGAGTTTCGCCCGCGACGTCATCTACGCCTCCCAGCAGGTGCCGGTGCTGGTCGATTTCTGGGCCCCCTGGTGCGGCCCCTGCAAGCAGCTCACCCCGGTGCTGGAAAAGGTGGTGCGCGCCGCCAAGGGCAAGGTGCGGCTGGTCAAGATCAACATCGACGAGAACCCGGAGATCGCTCAGCAGCTCCGCATCCAGTCGGTGCCCACGGTCTACGCCTTCGTCGGTGGCCAGCCGGTCACCGGTTTCGCCGGCGCCCAGCCGGAAAGCCAGATCCGGGCGCTGGTCGAACGGCTGGCCGGGGGACCGCTGGCGGCGGATATCGAGGGCGAACTGGCGGCCGGCAAGGAAGCGCTGGAGCGGGGCGAGGCCGAAACCGCGGCCGCCCATTTCAGCCGGGTGCTGGAGGAGGAGCCCGAAAATCCCGAGGCCCTGGGCGGCATCGCCCGGGCGCTTTTGAGTTTGGGCGAGCGCGAGGAGGCGCGCCGGCTGCTGGAGGAGGTGCCGAAGACGATCGCCGGGCATGCCGCCATCGCCGGTGCCAAGGCGGCGCTGCAGCTCGCCGAGGAAGCCGGCGACCTGCCCGAGCCGGCCGAGCTCGAGGCGCGGATCGCCGCCGATCCCGACGATTTCGAGGCCCGCTACCAGCTCGCCACCCGGCTCTTCCTGCGCGGCCAGTACGAGCCGGCGATGGAGCATCTGCTGCATATCGTCAAGAAGGACCGGAGCTGGCGGGACGATCTCGCCCGCAAGCAGCTCCTCAAATTCTTCGATGCGCTGGGCCCCACCCATCCGGCCACCGTCAAGGGGCGGCGCATGCTGTCGACGGTGCTGTTCGCCTGATGTCGGGTGCCGGCGAAACCCTGCCCGAGCGCTTCGCCATCTTTCCCCTGCGCGGCGCCCTGCTGCTGCCGGGCGGCAATCTGCCGCTGCGGATCTTCGAGCCGCGCTACGTGCTGATGGTGCGCGACGCGATGCGCACTTCGGAGGTGATCGGCATGGTCCAGCCGCGCCCGCACGAGGAGCGCGAAGACCTGCCCGCTCTCTATCGCACCGGTTGTCTGGGACGCATCACCCGGCTCGAGGAGCAGGAGGACGGCCGCTATGCCATCACCCTGACCGGCATGTGCCGTTTCGATGTGGTGGAGGAGCTGCCGGCGACCACCCCCTATCGCCAGGTCCGCGCCGATTTCGCCCGCTGGCATCACGATCTGGCTCCGGCCGAGCCGCTCGACGGGGTGCGGGCGCGGCTGATGCCGCGGCTGCGCACATATCTGGAGACGCTGGGCATCGAGGCCCGCTGGTCGGGGCTGGAGGCGGCGCCGCTGGCGGTGCTGGTGACCACCCTGGCGATGGTGCTGCCGTTCGCACCGGATGAAAAGCAGGCCTTCATCGAGGCCCGTGGGCTGCCCGATCAGGCCGAGCTGCTGATCACCCTTCTGGAGATGGCGCTCGCCGGTCAGCCCGAGGACGGGCCGCCCCATTGAGCGCGAGACGAGGATTGCCGAGATGAGCGAAACCGCGACCGAGCCACCGATCGACCCGCGTCTTCTGGAGCTGCTGGTCTGTCCGCTGACCAAGGGGCCGCTGCGCTACGACCGGCAGCGCAACGAGCTCGTGAGCGAGCAGGCCGGACTGGCCTACCCGATCCGCGACGGCATCCCCATCATGCTGGTGGACGAGGCCCGCCGGCTCGGCGAGGACGAGGCGATCCCGCCGGAGCTGCGGGCGGAGGGGGGCGAGGATGGCCGCTGACCGCCACGCCCCCTGGCCCAGGGAAATCCGCGTCCATCGCGGCGAGAAGCGCCTCGAGATCGATTTCGACGACGGCGCCACCTTCAGCCTGCCGGCCGAGCTGCTGCGGGTGGAAAGCCCCTCGGCGGAGGTGCAGGGCCACAGTGCCGCGCAGAAGGTGACGGTGGCCGGCAAGCGCCATGTCGGCATCGTCTCGCTGGAGCCGGTGGGTAACTATGCGGTACGCATCCTGTTCGACGACGGCCACGACACCGGCATCTATTCCTGGTCGTATCTCTACGAGCTGGGGCGCGACCAGGCCGAGATCTGGGCCGCCTATCTGCGGGCGCTCGAGGAGAAGGGGCTCTCACGCGAGGGCTGAGGCGGCTCCGGCCGGTCCGCATCGGCGGGGATCACCGGCTCACCGATGCGCCCCAGCACCCCCAGCATGTGGGAGCGGAATTCCCGCCGGTAGACCACCAGCACCACCCAGGCGGTGGCCAGGATCAGCAGATAGGGATGGACGAACCAGCCGAGCGCGGCGAGGCCGAAATAGTAGGCCCGCATGCCGCGGTTGAAATGGTCGCCGGCCCGGGTCGCCACTTCCGCTGCCCGGCGCGAGAAGGTGCCGGCACCCGAGGTGCCGGGCTGCGGCACGGCACCGAGGACGATGGCCAGATAGTTGAACTGACGCAGCGACCAGGTGAACTTGAAGAAAGCGTAGACGAACACCAGCACCAGCAGCAGCACCTTGAGGTCCCAGACCACCGGCGGCACTTGCTCGGCGAAGGGGATGTGGCGGATCACCTGCATGGCCTTCTCGCCGGAGCCGAGGATGGCGACCAGGCCGCCGACGATCAGCACCGCGCCGGAGGCGAAGAAGGAGATGTTCTGGACCAGCAGGCGGACGATGGCGATGTCGACGATGCGATTCTCGCGCGTCAGCATCTGCCGCATCCAGGCCAGCCGGTATTCGTGCACCCGGGCGGCCAGGGTGTTGCGCCGCGCCCGCTGGCGATCCGCGTACTGGGCATAGCCGATCCAGCAGAGGAAGAACCATAGCGGCGCCACCAGGTTGGCGAGCCCCAGTCCGGCCAGAAAATCCCGCATGTCGAGGAGCATCGCCGCCCGCCTTCCGCAATCCCGCTTGCCGCACCCTGCCGGATCTGTATGCATGGGGCGGCCCCGGCAGGGCAAGATCGGGCTCCGGCCGATCTCGCCTCAGGCTTGACGGGCAGAAGTTTTTGTCGTCTTTGGGTTGCGGGCCGCGTCGGAGGAGGGCGCTTCCCCCAGTCTCGAAAACCGCATTCGATCGCAGGCACTTACCCACAAGCTGTTGGTAAGGTTGGGGATAGGTGCGCCTGCTCTCGACGCCTGTGGACAGCCCTGTGGACGGCCGCGGGAAAGCCGCGACTTGCCGCGGCCGGGCGAACGCGTGATATTGCGGCAAAAGGTCGTGCATCGCTTGAGCCGCCGGCGGGCGATGTGAGATGCAGGCGGTCAGCCAGCAATACGCGTGCCATCGACTATCTGGGAGGGTGCCATGGAGGTCGAGGTCTATCCGGTGCGGCCCGAATGGGCCGAGAAGGCCTGGATCAACGCGCAGAAGTACGAGGAAATGTACCGGCGCTCGGTCGAGGATCCCGAGGGCTTCTGGGCGGAAATGGCGGACACCGTCGACTGGTACAAAAAGCCCACCCGGATCAAGGACACCTCGTTCCGCGGCGATGTCCACATCCGCTGGTTCGAGGATGGCGAGCTCAACGTCTGCTACAACTGCGTCGATCGGCATCTGGAGAGCCGCGGCGACCAGACGGCGATCCTCTGGGAAGGCGACGATCCCGCGGTCGACCGGAAGATCACCTATCGCGAGCTGCACCGGCAGGTCAGCAAGCTCGCCAATGTCCTCAAGGGGATGGGGATCGGCAAGGGGGACCGGGTCACCATCTACATGCCGATGATCCCCGAGGTGACTTACGCGATGCTCGCCTGCGCCCGCATCGGCGCCATCCATTCGGTGGTGTTCGGCGGCTTCTCGGCCGAAAGCCTCGCCGACCGCATCAACGACTGCAAGGCCAAGCTGGTGATCACCACCGACGAGGGGGTGCGCGGTGGCCGTCGCATTCCCCTCAAGGCCAATACCGACGAGGCTTTGACCAAATGCGATCCGGCGGTGAAGACGCTGGTGTTCCGCTACACCGGCGCCGATGTCGCATGGCAGGAAGGGCGCGACTTCGACGCCGGGCCGCTGATGGCGGAAGCCTCCGAGGACTGCCCGCCCGAGCGGATGAACGCCGAGGATCCGCTGTTCATTCTCTATACCTCGGGCTCCACCGGCAAGCCCAAGGGGGTGCTGCACACCACCGGCGGCTATCTGGTCTATGTAGCGCTGACCCACCGCTACGTGTTCGACTATCACGACGGTGACATCTTCTGGTGCACCGCCGATGTCGGCTGGGTCACCGGTCACAGCTACATCGTCTACGGCCCGCTGGCCAACG
>CAYYZI010000289.1:0-4586 GCA_964475675.1 uncultured Geminicoccaceae bacterium | reverse complement strand
GATCCCGTCCGAGATTGCCCACCAGAATGACTTTGTTGACGCTGCCGGCCATGCGCTCGGTTCCATTCTCCTGTTGGCAGGGGTGACATTTCAGTCCGCCCCCGCAAAATCAAGCCTTATCTGGGCCCCGCCGCGGGGGTCTGCGGCCGCCATGTCCGGCCGATCGCCGGGCGGCGCCATCGCCGCCCTCGCCGCCCTCTTCGAGCACGGCGCGCAGGCGTTGCAGCAGGGCCAGCCGACCGGTGTCGCTGGGCAGGGCCTGCAGCCGCTGCCCCAGATCGAGCAGCAGCCGGGCATAGGCGTTGTGCCAGTCCTCCCGGGCGCGGGCGAGTTCCGGCGCGATCCGGGGTGCGGCACGGGCCCGCACGGGCGGTGCGGCGAGCTCGAGAGTGAAGGTCTCGTCGAGCTCGGGGACGACGATCCCCTCCGCATCCAGACCTTCCGCCACCAGCGCCTTGCGCAGCGCCGCCAGCGCTTCTTCCTCGCCGTGATCGAGAAAGAGGGTCCGCCGTACCGGCCGGCGTCGCTTCGCCCAGGCCAGCAGCTCGCTCCTGTCGGCATGGGCCGAATAGCCCTCGATCGAGCGGATGCGGGCGCGCACTGCGATCTCCTGGCCGTGGATGCGGACCCGCTTCTCGCCGCTGAGGATGAGATGGCCGAGGGTGCCGGGCGCCTGATAGCCGACGAACAGCACGGTGCATTCGGGCCGCCACAGATTGTGCCGCAGGTGGTGGCGGATGCGACCGGCATCGCACATGCCGCTGGCCGCCATGATGATCGCCCCGCCGGTGATGCGGTTGATGGCCCGGCTCTGCTCCACCGTTTCGGTGAAGCGGATGTAGGGGCTCTTGAACATCAGCTCCGGGTCCTCGACCTCGTGCAGCTCGTCCTTGTGCCTGGCGAAGACCTCGGTGATCCGCACCGCCAAGGGCGAATCGATGAAGATCGGAGCCTTGGGAATGGCGCCCCGGTGCATCAGCCAGGTCAGCGCGTACAGGAGCTCCTGGGTGCGCTCGACGGCGAAGGCGGGAATGACGAGGTTGCCGCCGCGTGACAGTGCTTCGGCGACCTCCCGCCGCAGATGGTCGCGGCGCTCCTCGATGGTCCGGTCCTCGCGCTCGCGATCGCCATAGGTGCTCTCCATGACCAGGTAGTCGAGGCCGGCGGGGGCCGAGGGATGGTCGTGGAAGGCCTTCTCGTCGGGCCCGATGTCGCCGGAGAACAGGAGACGCAGCGGGCGTTCGCGACCTTCGGAGATCTCGATCTCGATGGAGGCCGAACCGAGAATGTGGCCGGCGTTCCAGAAGCGGGCACGGATGCCCGGTGCCGGCCGCAGCCAGCGCCCGTACTCGCAGGGAGAGAGCTGGCGCAGCGTGGCCTCGGCCTCGGCCCGGGTGTAGATGGGCTCCACGAGCGGCCGCCCGCGCCGACGGTTGCGCTTGTTCAGATGCTCCACCTCGCTTTCCTGGATGTGGCCCGAATCGGGCAGCATGAAGCCGAGCAGATCGCAGCTCGCCTCGGTGGCGTGGATGGGGCCGGAAAAGCCCTTCTTGGCGAGCTTGGGCAGCAGTCCCGAATGGTCGATATGGGCGTGGGTCAGGAGGACGAAGGCGATCTCCTGGGGCACGAAGGGAAAGGGCCGGTAGTTGAGTTCGCGGACCGTCTTGTTGCCCTGGAACATGCCGCAATCGATCAGAAAGCGGGTGCCGTCATGGTCGATCAGGAAGCAGGATCCGGTGACCATCGAGGCGGCGCCGTGAAAGGCGAGGCTGGTGGTCATCTCACTCGGTTCCCGTGGCCGGCGGCGCCTCCTCCACATCCAGCCCGTAATGGCGGCGGATGCAGGCCCAGGCCTCCTCGGCGGTCTCCACATAGCGGAAGATGTCGAGATCCTCGGGATCGATCACCCCTTCGTCGACCATCGCCTCGAAATCCAGCACCCGGCGCCAGTAGCTCTCGTCGAACAGCAGCACCGGCAGGGGACGGACCTTCTTCGTCTGCACCAGGCACAGGGTCTCGAACAGCTCGTCCATGGTGCCGAAGCCGCCGGGAAAGATCACCAGACCGCGGGCCCGCATCAGGAAATGCATCTTGCGCAAGGCGAAATAGTGGAACTGGAAGCAGAGCTCGGGGGTGATGTAGCGGTTGGGGACCTGCTCGTGGGGCAGGGTGATGTTGAGGCCGATGCTCTTGGCGCCGACATCGTGGGAACCGCGGTTGGCGGCCTCCATGATGCCCGGTCCGCCGCCGGTGATCACCACCCAGCGTCGCGGCCCGTCGCGCTGGCCGGCCTCCGACACCAGGCGGGCGAAGCGCCGCGCCTCCTCGTAGTAGCGCGAGCGCTCGACCAGTTTCCGGGCGGCCGCCGCCTTTCTGCGGGTCACCGGACAGTCGGGATGCTCCCGCAGTGCCGCCTCGGCCGCTTCGAGCTTGCTGCGGGCAGCCTCGGGAGCGGGGATGCGGGAGGAGCCGAAGACCACGATGGTCGATTCGATCTCGTGTTCCTGGAGGATCAGCTCGGGCTTGAGCAGCTCGAGCTGCAGTCGCACCGGGCGCAGCTCCTCGCGCAGCATGAATTCGGGATCGGCGAAGGCCAGCCGGTAGCTCGGGGATCGGGTCTGCGGGGTGGCCACCGGCGGTGTGGCGCGCTCGAGATCCTCGCGCGCGCTGGGCAGATGCAGATGCTGCGGATCGCGCTCCATGGCATGCTCCCGATCGGCTCCCGGCGACGGCACGCATTTGAGCCCGCAACGGCGGCCGGGGCAACCGCGATCGCGCGGGAACGCCGATGCCGCGGACAAACGAAAAGCCCCGCGGAAACCGCGGGGCTCGCCGTGATGTCGGAAGTCGCCGGTTCAGGCAGCGAGCTTCTTGACCTCGTCGAAGTTCGCCGTGGCGCGCTTGACGAAGAGGTCGACGACCTCGCTCTGGGCCTTGAGGCCGAGATCCATCAGCTCCTTGGAATCGGCGACGGCCTTCTCGATCGCGGCCTTGGCCTCTTCCACGTAGTTCTGGGGCTGCTTCTTGACGTCGAAGCCCTTCATCAGGCCCTCGGCCTTGGCGAAGACCTCCTTCAGCAGGTCGGTCTGCCGCTTGGCGACGGTCTGGGTGAAGTCGAACATGATCTTCTGCGCCGCGAAGAAGGTCTCGAGGTTGGCCTTCTGCAGGGCCACGAACGCGTCGAGATCGAACTTCGGCAGGTTGGGCATGTTCGGAACGGGGTTGTTGGCGGTCTTGGTGGTCATGGCAGTTCTCCGGGGGTAAATTGCTGCGGCGCACAAAAGATAGGTGGTGGCGCGCCTGGCTGCAAGGGGAAAATGTTGCAGTGCACAAAAATTCCCCCGAACGCCGATACCCCGGGGAGCGGCGCCTCTATCCCAGCAGCCGTCCCACCCGTGCCAGGGCCTCCGGTGCCGGGATGTCGTAGCGCTCGAGGGCCGGAGCGAGGATCCGCGCCACCTCCTCGCGTCCCAGCGCATCCATCAGCGCGCAGGGCGGTCTGGCGAACTTGAGGGCCTCGCGGGCACCGGTGTCGAAATCGGCGGGGGCAGCGACCTCCTCGTCGAGGGCCTCGAGCACCGGCAGGAAGACCCCGAGCAGCAGCCGGTCCGCGATCGCCCGTCGCCGTTCCTCCGGGATCTCGCCCGCCTCGCCGATCTCGAAGCCGCGATCCGCCTCTCCGTGTTCGATCATCGAGGCGGCGGGGGCATAGAAGGGGCCGAGCGGGGCGAGATTGCGGATGGCATGCAGGTTGATGCGGGGCTTGATGATGTTCATGACGAAGAAGGGGCCGGCGGCGGCACCCACCGCTTCCCTGGCCACGGCATCGATCTCGGCGGTGCTGCCGAGCCCCTCGTCGAGGGCCCGTGCGGCCTCGTTGGTATACGGGCAGAAGAAGCGGTTGATGGCGAAGCCGAAAGAGTCCCGGCAGCGGATCGGCAGCTTGCCGGTGGCCTCGCAGAAGGCCAGCGCCTCCTCGATCACCGCTTCCTCGGTGGCTTCGCCGCGCACCACCTCGACCACCGGATTGACCTGGGCCGGGCTGAAATAGTGCAGGCCCAGAAAGCGCCCGGGCGCGGCGACGTGCTTCTGCAGATCGCTGACCCGCAGGCAGCTCGTGTTGGTGGCGATCCGGGTGCGCTGGGGCAGGAGCCGCGAAAGGGTCTCGAACAGCCCGGCCTTGAGCTCGAAATCCTCGAACACCGCCTCGATCACCAGATCGCAGCCGGCCATCGCGGCCAGATCGGCGACCGCGGCGATGCGCCCTCCCGCCGCCTCGGCCGTGGCCGGCTCCATGCGCCCCTTCTCCACCTGACGGGCGTAGAACCTGCGGGCGGCGGCGATCGCCGCCTCCACCGCCTCGGGGCGGTTGTCGTAAAGCTGCACCTCGATGCCGTGCTGGCCGAGATTGGTGGCGATGCCGGTACCCATGGTTCCGGCACCGACGATGCCGACTTTGGCGATCGCCATGCGACGGTCTCCCCCACTTGTCTCTGTTGCGATGCAGCAGTCGACCAGCCGCTCGCGGCTGTCAAGCCCGCGCTATTCCGCCGCCCGTGGCCGGTGGCCGAGGCGCTCGGAGAGCC
>CAYYZI010000288.1:0-4591 GCA_964475675.1 uncultured Geminicoccaceae bacterium | reverse complement strand
AGGCCCTGCGCTGCGAGCTCCTGGGCGGGCGGCGGCTCCGCGATGCCGCGGATTGAGGCATGGCGGACCGGGGGGCGGCGGTGACGGCGGCAGCACGCTACGATCTTTCCGGCCGGCGGGTCTGGGTGGCCGGCCATCGCGGCATGGTGGGGCGGGCGCTGTTGCGCCGGCTTTCCCGGGAAGCGGTGGAGCTCCTCACCGTGCCCCGCGAGGAACTCGATCTCACCGAGGGGGCGGCGGTGCGGGCCTGGATGCGGCGCCACCGCCCCCAGGTGGTGATCCTGGCCGCCGCCCGGGTCGGCGGCATCCTCGCCAATGCCCGCCGGCCGGTCGAATTCCTGGAGCAGAACCTGCGGATCGAACTGGAGGTGATCTCCGCCAGCGCCGAGCTCGGGGTGGAAAAGCTCCTCTTCCTGGGCTCCTCCTGCATCTATCCCCGCGACTGCCCGCAGCCGATCCGCGAGGAATATCTGCTGACCGGGCCGCTCGAGGAGACCAACCGTTCTTATGCGCTGGCCAAGATCTGCGGCCTCGAGCTGTGCCGCGCCCGGCGCCGCCAGGAGGGCCACGACTTCATCGCCTGCATGCCCACCAATCTCTACGGCCCGCACGACGATTTCGACCCCGAAACCGGCCATGTCCTGCCGGCCCTCCTCCGCCGCTTCCACGAAGCGAGGATCCGCGGCGATGGAGAGGTGGTGGTCTGGGGCAGCGGCACCCCGCGGCGGGAATTCCTGCATGTCGAGGATCTGGCCGAGGCCTGCCTGCATCTGCTGCGCCATTTCTCCGACGAGATCCCGATCAACATCGGCTGCGGCCGGGATCTGACGATCCGCGAACTGGCCGAAACCATCGCCCGCATCACCGGCTACCGCGGCCGCATCCGCTTCGATCCCGCCCGCCCCGACGGCACCCCCGAAAAACGGCTCGACATCTCCCGCATCACCGCCCTCGGCTGGCGGCCCCAAATCCCCCTCGAAGAGGGCATCCGACAGACCTACCGCTGGTTCCTCGCCCATCATGCCGGCCAAGGGTCCGGCGGCGCGGAGCAGATGCCGTGAGCCGCATCCTCATGGTCAACCGCTTCTACCACCCCGATCTCGGCCCCACCGCCCGGCTGATGACCGATCTCGCCGAACATCTGGCGGCGAGGGGCGCCGAGGTGACGGTGATCGCCAGCCGCATGCGCTACGATCGGCCGCGGGCCCGGCTGGCGGCGGCGGAGACCCGTCGCGGGGTGCGCATCCGGCGCATCGCCACCAGCCGCAACGGCCGCCGCCGCCTCGCCGGGCGGGCGATCGACGATGCCAGCTTCCATCTCGCCGCGTTCCTCGCCATGCTCGCCGAACTGCGCCCCGGCGACATGCTGCTGGCAAAGACCGATCCGCCGCTCCTCTGCATTCCCGCCGCCCTCGCCGCCCACCTGCGCAAAGCCCGCCTCCTCACCTGGAACCAGGACCTGTTCCCGGAAACCGCAGCGGCCCTGGGCATCCGATGGACCGCCGGCCCGCTCGGAAACCTCCTGCGCCGACTGCGCAACCATGCCCTGCGAAAAGCGGCCTGCAACATCGTCCTCTCCCCCGCCATGGCCCGCCATCTCCTGGCGGAAGGAATTCCCCGGGAAAAGGTCCGGATCCTGCCCAACTGGCCGGATCCGGCGATCCGTCCGGTGGCCGCGGCGGCCAACCCGCTTCGCCGCCGGCTCGGCTTCGGAGAGGAATGCGTGATCGGCTATTCCGGCAATTTCGGCCGCGCCCATCTGGCCGAGCAGGTGATCCGGCTGGTGCGCGACAGTGCCGGCCTCGCCGGCCTGCGCTGGCTGTTCGTGGGCGGTGGCAGCGGCATGGAGCGGCTCCGGGCAGAGGCCGAACGCCGCCGGCTCGCCCATGTCACCTTCCTCCCCTACCAGCCACGCGAGCGGCTGGCGGAGAGCCTGTCGGTACCCGATCTGCATCTGGTGAGTCAGGATCCCGCCTGCGAGGGGCTGCTGGTCCCGAGCAAGCTCTACGGGGTGATGGCGGCCGGCCGGCCAGTACTGTTCCTGGGATCCCCCGAAAGCGAGATCGCCCGCGACATCCGACGCTGGGAGATCGGCTTCACCCTGGATGTCGACCGACCGGAGGGGTGGCGGGGCGCACTCGAAGCCATCCTCCGTGATCCCCGGGCACTCGCCTGCATGGGCGAGAGGGCGCACCGCATCTGCCGGGAGCGTTTCGCCTGCGCGCGGGCTCTCGACCGTTGGAGCCGCCTGGTCCTCGCCCGGCAGCCGGGGGCCCGGCCCGAAGCGGAGCTCGTGGCATGAGCGGGAACCGGCCGAGCCTTCAGTCCGCCCCCGAGAGCTCGGTGATGCAGACCAGGCGGCGCATTGAAGAGAATGTTGCGGCTTCTTCCTCCCCGCAGGCAGGACGCCGAACTTCCGAGGAAAAGCGCGCACGGATCCTGAGCCACTTTTATCCCGAGGTTGGTGCCGGCGGTTTCACCCGCGTGGACGGCACGGTCGCGTTTTACACGCGGGTCAATGCCCTGCTCGACAAGAGCATGGTCGTTGCCGATGTCGGCGCCGGGAGAGGCGCCGCCTTGCACGACGATCCGTGTACCTACCGCCGTGAGCTGCAGCGCCTGAGAGGTAAGGTAGCGCGGGTGATCGGCCTCGATATCGACGAAGCGGTACATGAGAATCCGGGGCTCGACGAGGCTCACGTGATTGCCCCAGGCTCCCGGTTTCCGCTGGGCGACGGATCGATCGATCTGATCATTTCCGATTTCACGTTCGAGCATGTGGAGAAGCCGAAGCCTTTTGCTTCCGAACTGGACCGGATCCTGAAGCCCGGCGGATGGATCTGTGCCCGAACGCCGAACAAATGGAACTATGTTTCGCTGGCGGCGCGTCTCCTGCCTGAAATCGTCCAGGGACGCCTGCTGTCCTGGCTTCAGCCTGGTCGCAAGCGGGAGGACATCTTTCCCACTCGCTATCTCATGAACACTCGGCGAACGTTACGCTCCCTGTTTCCGCCCGAGCGCTACGAGGATTTCAGCTACACCTACTCGGCGGAACCCTCGTACGCGCCGCCGATCCGGGTGGTCTGGTCGCTCCTGCTCCTGTGGGAAGCGCTCTGCCCCGAGGCGATGCGATCGAACATTTTCGCGTTTCTCCGGAAGCGCGGCAGGTTGGAGGACACCCCGAGATGCTGACCAGAGCCGACCGGACCGCAACTGAGAACCGGCTCTCTCTCGCCCCGGGCGAGCGCTGGTACGTGGTCCAGACGCAGCCGCGGCGCGAAGATCTCGCGGTCGTCAATCTCCGCCGCCAGGGCTTCCGCAGCTTTCTGCCGCGGCTGGTGAAAACGGTGCGGCACGCCCGTCGCAGCCGCAGCGTCCGGGCGCCGCTGTTTCCGGGCTATCTCTTCGTGCCGCTGGATATCGAGCGCCGGCGCTGGCGCTGCATCAACGGCAGCTTCGGCGTCGCCTCGCTGATCATGAGCGGCGATCGCCCGCTTCCCGTACCCCATGGTGTGGTCGAGGATCTTTGCGTCTTGACGGCGGGCGGCGATGAGGTCGATCTCGGAGCGAGGCTCCGGCCGGGATCGAAGGTACGGATCCTGACCGGTCCCTTCGCCGAGAAGCTGGGCACCCTGCTCGAGCTCGACGACCGCGGACGCGCGCGGGTGCTGCTCGAGATCCTGGGAGCCTCCCGCACGGTGACCATGCCGCGCCACGGGCTTCTCGGAGTGGGCTGAGAAAGGGGGGCACCGCCGCCCCATCCCGACGCTCCGGCGTCGGCAACAGCGGATGCCGCGAGGCATCCCGAAGAGGAAACGCCCGGGTGGATCCCCCCGATTCACCCGAACGGCGGTAGCGTGGGTGAAGGCGAACAGATTTCCTCGTGAAACAGTTCTTTACGGTGCGGTTCCCGGTCGCGGGATAGCGGATTCCTCCAGGCGGAGCATTTTCATATGACCCTGATCCTCGGCGTCAACGCCTATCACGGCGATTCCGCCGCCTGCATCCTGCGCGATGGAAGGCTCGTCGCTGCGGCGGAGGAAGAGCGCTTCCTGCGGGTCAAGCATTGGGCGGGGTTCTTGCGGGGAGATGCGGTTTCGTGAGGAGGCGGCGGCTAGCTCTCGGCGCGCTTCTGCTGGCGCTGCTCATGCTTGTCTCGACCGAACTGTTCGCACGCTTTTATCTCGGCCTCGGCGACCCCCCTCTGACGGTCCGCGATCGGGCAATCGATTATCTCTTCGCTCCCGGCACGTGCTACCAGAGGTTCCGGAACCGGATATGCTATAATGATTGGTCGATGCGTGGTACGCGAGATGTCGCCCCCCGCAAGAGGAACCCGCACGAGCTGCGCATACTGGTCATGGGAGACAGCGTCATCAACGGCGGTGCCTTGACGGACGATAGCCAGCTCGCCACCGGAATCGCCGAGCAAGAACTACAGCGTCGTCTTGCCCGTCCGGTCTGGGTGGCGAACATCTCCGCAGGTTCGTGGGGACCTGGCAATCTCCTGGCTTATGTTCGCAAGTTCGGCTGGTTCGACGCGGACATAGCAATCATTGTCGTCTCTTCACATGACTTGGCCGACGTTCCC
>CAYYZI010000287.1:0-4592 GCA_964475675.1 uncultured Geminicoccaceae bacterium | reverse complement strand
CTCCCGCTCCCCCCCGGCCCGGGTGCGGTGTCGTGAAATCCGGGGCGGATCGCGACGATCTCGCGTTCCTGATGGACCGCCACCGTCACCTTGGACGCGCCCGCGCGCAATGCCGGCTGCAGCTCCCGGAGGACCGTCAGATCGAGTTGCAGTCCCGACAATCCCCATTGCGCTTCCAGAGCGCTCCAGAGCCGCTGGAGGTCGCCGCGCTGGCCCTCCATCCCGGGTGGTGCGACCTCCACGAAATGGAGCCGCAGCACCGGGTCGAGCGCGATCTCCCGGGCTTCCGCGCGCTTGCGGACGAGCTGGCGATGGACCTGGCTCTCGGGCGGCACGTCGACCACCAGATCGCCGGCGAGACAGGCCTGGCAGGCGAGGCGGCGCCCGGCGGCGAGCCCCTTCCTGGCGGCGTAGCGTGCTTCGGCGGCCGTGACCGGGGTGAGATTTCCGGCTGCGCTGTCGATGCCGTGCTTGGCGAAACGCCCCTCGGCCACCGTCACCTGGCAGCGGCCGCACAAGGCGCGCCCGCCGCAGACGCTGTCGAGATCGACGCCGAGTTTGCGGGCCGCGGTCAGGAGCGGCGTGCCTTCGGGAAAGCGGCCCCGCTTGCCGGAGGGGGTGAAGACGATGAGCGGGTCGCGTCCGGCCATTGCCGCTCCGCGCTCAGGCACGCCGCCGTCGCCGCTCGCGGCCGGCCCGGGCGCCGGCAGCGGCGGGCGAGGCGGGATCGCGGAACTTCGCCAGCCAGCCGCGGCAGCTCGGATCGACGCCCATCAGCACGTCGGCGGCCATCACCGCGCCCATCTCCTCCTCGTGGAGCGGGTTCATGATCGCCGAGGTCATGCCGGAAGCGATCGCCATGGAGAGGAAATGGGCGTTGAGGACATGGCGGTTGGGCAGGCCGAAGGAGATGTTGGAGGCGCCGCAGGTGGTGTTGACGCCGAGCTCCTCGCGCAGCCGGCGCAGGAGCCGAAAGGCGGCGCGGCCGGCAGCACCAAGGGCACCGATCGGCATCACCAGCGGATCGACCACCACATCCGCACGGGGGATACCGTGGTCCTCGGCCCGCTCCACGATCTTCTTGGCCACCGCGAAGCGCACATCGGGATCCTCGCTGATCCCGGTCTCGTCGTTGGAGATGGCGACCACCGCCGCGCCGTGTTTCCGGACCAGCGGCAGCACCGCTTCCAGGCGCTCCTCCTCGCCGGTCACCGAATTCACGAGCGCCTTGCCCTCGTAGACGGAAAGCCCCGCCTCCAGTGCCGCCACCACCGAGCTGTCGATCGACAGCGGCACGTCCACCAGCGACTGCACGAGCCGGATGGTCTTCGCGAGGATCGCCGGCTCGTCCGCCAGCGGGATGCCGGCGTTGACATCCAGCATATGGGCACCGGCTTCGACCTGGGCCAGCGCGTCCCGTTCGACGGTCGAGAAGTCGCCGGCGGCCATCTCGGCCGCGAGCTTCTTGCGTCCCGTCGGGTTGATGCGCTCGCCGATGACCACGAAGGGGCGCTCGAAGCCGATCACGACCTCGCGGGTCGCCGAACTCACCACGGTCTCGGTCATTGCTGTCGGATCTCCATCGGCTGCATGCTCAGGCTGCGGGCTCGAAGCCGCCGGTGGCCACCAGCCGGCGCAGCCGTTCGGGCGGGTAGGCTGCTTCCAGCGAGGCCAGGCCGCGTTCGGCCTCGGCTTCGAGATCCTCGCCGCAGGGCTCGGGATCGGAGCGCCGCCAGGCGGCGAGATAGGCATCGGTGCCGGTGACCCCGGCGCGCATGGCGGCGCGGTCGATGGCTTCCTGGAAGCGCGGCGGGAGCTGACGCCGGACGGTTCTACGTCCCTGCCGGATGAGGAGCTGGGCCGGAATGTCCCGCCAGAACACCAGGATCCGCTGTGCCATCCTCGCTTCTCCGGGCGGCCCGCTCGAGAAAGCCGGCGAGATCGCCATAGCCGGTGAACCGGTATTCGTATTCGAGGCCGAGACGTTGCGCCGCGTCCCGCGCCTTTGCTTGCAGCACCGCGTCATCGGTTTGCGCGAGATGGACGAGCCTGCGGTAGTTGCCGAAATAAAGCGGCAGCAGTTCGGGATGCCGGTCGAGGCCGAGGCCGCGGATCACCAGGGTGTCGAACTGGCGGACCAGGAAATCGGTCAGATAGAAACTCGCCGGCTCGACCTCGGCAGCCGCGGCGAAGGTTTCGAGGCCGCTGAAGAAGGCGTAGCAATGCGGCCCTTGGATCCGCTCCACGGCTTCCTCCTGGAGCACCCGGTCCAGCTCGCCGCCGGTGCCGCAGTCGCCATAAGCCACGAAAATCCGCCGGTAGCGGCCGCGGGCCTGGCGGATGCGCGCGCGCACCGCTTCGGGGATGCGCTCGGGGCGGTTGTGCAGGCTCGCCGGCAGGCAGGCCAGATCGAGACCGCCGAGCCCGGCGAGCCCGATCAGGGCGCGGATTTCCCGGGCCAGCGCCCCGCAGGCGATCACCAGGCTGCGCTCGGCGATGCCGGGGCCGGTCATGGCCGGTCAGGCGCGAGCAGCGACGAGGCGGTTGTGGCGCTGGGCGATCAGCGTCTTGGCGGTGTCCACCGCCATCGAGGCATCGCGGCAATAGGCGTCCGCGCCGATCGCCTCGGCGAAGGCCTCGTTGAGGGGTGCACCCCCCACCAGCACGATGTACTCGTCGCGGATGCCGCGTTCGACCATGGTATCGATCACCACCTTCATGTAGGGCATGGTGGTGGTCAGCAGCGCCGACATGCCGAGGATCTCGGGGCGGTGCTCGTCGAGAGCCGCCATGTACTTGTCGACATCGCAGTTGATGCCGAGGTCGATGACCTCGAAACCGGCGCCTTCCATCATCATCGATACCAGGTTCTTGCCGATGTCGTGGATGTCGCCCTTGACCGTGCCGATCACCATCTTGCCGACGGTGGGGGCGCCGGTTTCGGCCAGCAGCGGCCGCAGGATGCCCATGCCGCCCTTCATCGCATTGGCGGCGAGCAGCACTTCGGGAACGAACAGGATGCCGTCGCGGAAATCGACGCCGACGATGCGCATGCCCTCCACCAGCGCCTCGGTGAGGACGCGATAGGGCTCCCAGCCGCGTTCGAGGAGAATGTTGACGCCTTCGGCGACTTCTTCCTTCAGCCCGTCATAGAGATCGTCCTGGATCTGCCTGACGAGTTCGCCGTCGTCGAGTTCCCGCAGGTCGAGTTCGTCGCCACTCTCACTCATGGCTCACTCCGCAGAACCGGTCGCCGATCCCCGAGCGCACTAACCCGCGCCGTGGGGCGCGACTTCCCCGCCCGCGACGCGGGGGCTCTGCAATGCGACACGCAGCCGTTTCTGCGCTCCCGGGTGTGCTTCGGGCCCGGTTCTTCGCGCCGCTTAGCCACCCGTTAAAGACGAACGCGCAAGTCTCGCCCTCCGGAACATGAAACAGCACGCGTGGTCGTCGACATGACCCGACCGAGAGCGGAAGCGGGATCTGCATTGCGGGATGTCGCCGCATTCCTGATCCTCGCCGATATCGCCGTCCTTTCCCTGCACATCCTGAGGCGGCTGCCGTTGCCGGGCGGCTTCGGGCTGCCGGCGCCCGGCCCCTTCTGGTCGCTCACCGATCAGACGGGGATGGCGAGCTCGCTGGAACTGGCACAGATGACCTTGGCCAGCCTCGTGCTGATGCTCGCCGCCTGGCGCCGACCGACGCCGGCGGTGCTGCTGGCCGCATTGGCGCTTTCGATCTTGACCCTGACCGAAACCTTCGATCTCCATATCCGCCTCGGCCGGGAACTGCGCTTCGTTGCCCGCGCCCTGGCCGAAGCGGGCTGGCCGCTGCCCGGAGCACCGGCTCTGCTCGGCGCCGTGACCATGGGCGGTCTCGCTCTCGGCCTCGCCTGTCTGGCCGGCGCAGCCGCCGAAGGCCGTCACGAGCGGCGCATCGCCCGGCAGGTGCTGATCGTCCTCGTCCTGTTCCTGGGACTGGGCGGTGGGTTCGACCTTCTGGGCAAGCTCGCGGTGGCGCTGCGGCCGCCCCTCGAAGTGGCCGAGGAGACCGCCGAACTGCTGATCGCCACCTTTGCCTGCGTTCGTCTTCTGCGGCCCTGCTGGCAATGGCGTGCGGACCCTTGCGCGAGGCCCGGCAGGGCGCCATCTGGGGGCCTGCAGCCCGCATCGGCAAACTCTCGCGGGCTGCGCTGATCGCTCGGAGATGCACATGACGGAGGAACGCTACGCGGGCCTCACCCAGCTCGGTCGGGCGGCGAAGCTGCCGTCCAGTCCCGGGGAGGCGGCTCTGGAGACGGTGCCCGCGCCGCATCCGGGGACCCTCTACCTGGTCCGCTTCACCTGTCCCGAATTCACCTGCCTCTGCCCGGTCACGGGCCAGCCCGATTTCGCCCATTTCGTGATCGATTACGTGCCGGCCGAGAAGCTGGTGGAGAGCAAATCCCTCAAGCTCTATCTGGCGAGCTTCCGCAACCATGCCGATTTTCACGAGGCCTGCACGCTGGGCATCGGCCGGCGCCTGGTGGAGGCGCTGACACCGCAATGGCTGCGCATCGCCGGCTACTGGTATCCGCGCGGCGGCATGCCCAT
>CAYYZI010000286.1:0-4596 GCA_964475675.1 uncultured Geminicoccaceae bacterium | reverse complement strand
GCTGCGCCCGGTGGCCGCGGCGGTGGCCGCCTTCGATCCCGCCCTCTACGAGCGGCTGTGGAACGATCTCACGGTCTGGACCGCGGCGCCGAGCCCGGTCCCGCGCCTCGCCACGGACCGTCTGCGGGAACGGCTGGCGGCGGGCGATGGTGAGTCGCGCACCGGAACGGACGGTCTGGCTCCGGTGGAGATCGGTGACGCCGACCCGGGCGGCGTCTATCGTGTCGACATCCGCGCCGAGCTGCCGGCAGGCGCCGCGAGGCGCACCCTGGTGGTGGTCGCGAAAGAAAAGGGCGGCTGGCGCACGCGCGAATGGATGACACCCCTTGCCTTCGAGGACGGGCGCGATGAGTGACCGTCAGTTGCCGCGCGGCACAAGCCGCAACGCCGGATTCGCGATTGCCGCCGATCGCCGCCTGCGACTGCGGCGGACGGTGGTGATTCTGCTGGTCGGCGATGGAATGCTGCGCGCCTGGCTGCGCCGCGGGGAGAGGATCGAGGCGCTCGGCACGATGCGCGCGGAGCCCGCTGCGCGGGAGGGCAACGATGCTCTGTCCGCTCTCCTGGCGCGGCTCGCCAACCCCCGCCGGCGCAGGTCGCTGACCTTGGTGCTGCGTCTCGCCGCCAACGCCGGGCTGGTCTGCCAGGATGTGCTGCCCCGGCGCGCGGCCGGCGAGCTGCAGCGGATCCTCGCCAACCGTATCGACATGCTCACGCCCTGGTCGGCCGAAGATGCGGTTTTCACCTGCTGGAACCTGCAGCGTCGCAGGGACGGCCGTCTGGCGGTGACCGTGGCGGTGGCGCGAAAGGCCGGGGTCGAAGCGGCGCTGGCCACCCTGCGCGGCTTCGATCTCGTTCCCGACATCGTCGATTTCGTGGTCGACGCGCCGACCTCCCCGCCGCGCTTCGATCTCCTGCGGCCGCCACCGGAGAGCCGCATGCCGGCCGTGCTGCGCAGCACGGCCGTGGCGGCCCTCGGCCTGCTCGCCCTGGCCGCCGTCTGGGGAGGCTTCGAGCTGGCCGATCTCGAGGACCGCATCGCCGTCCGCCAGCTCCGCCTCGAGGAGATGCGTCGAGAGCTCGCCGGCCGACTGGAGGCGGCCCGGCAGCAGGGCCCGGCAGCGCCGGCGGCGGGCCTGCTCCTCGAGCTGCGGCGGGAGCGCATTTCGCCGCTGCGTCTGCTCGACGCCATGACCCGGCTGCTGCCCGATCAGGTCTGGCTGGAAAGCCTGCAACTGCGCGGCCGGACCGTGGCCATCGGCGGAATCGCCGAAGATACGGCGGTGCTGGCACGGCTGTTCGAGCGCTCTCCCGAGTTCACCGATCTGCGTTTCACGGCCCCGGCGGTGCGGGTGGAGCCGGGTGGATCGGAGACCCGCCCCATGGTCCGCTTCGCGCTGACGGTCGAGGCCGGCGGCGCCCTGCTGCTGGCACCCCCCGCTCCGACCGCGGCACCGCCGGAGCAGGCGCAGTGAGCAGGGCCGTATCCGCCGCTCCGCCCGTCCGCCGTTCCGCCCTGTGGCCGCTGCTGCTGATCCTTCTCGTCGGCCTGCTGGCAGTGGCCGGCTGGAGCTATCTGGAGCAGCGACGCGAACAGTTGCGGCTGCTCGAGAAGCAGAGTGCCGAGCTGGCGCAGCGTCTGGCCGGCGGCGCGCCGGCATCGGCCTCGCCGGGACCATCGCCGGGGCGGGGTATGGAGGAGGTCCTGCACGCCGACAGCGAGGCCTTGGCGGCGGCCGATCTGCAGAGCCGGCTGATGGCGATGATCGCCGCCGGTGGCGCTGAACTCCAGACCGTGCAGATCCTGGATGCCGGTGATTTGCCGCCCTTCCGGGTGATCCGCCTCAAGACACGGTTCCTGGGCGATCACGAGGCTCTGCGCAAGGTGCTGCTGGCTTTGGAGGGGCAGGCGCTTCCCCTGCTCCCCGATGCGTTGTCGGTGCGGGCACGGAAGGACGGGGCTCAACTTCTGGTCGATCTCGAAGTATCTGCACTTGCGAAAATCACCGGGGATGAACCGCAATAGGAGAGGCGCGTTTACTTGCCGATGACCTCGTTTTAGGTTGCGTCGCGGGCCACCGCGGCCCCGGGGAGGAACCGGACGGTACTCGGCCTCGGTCTGCCTCGGCTGCAGACGACAAGAACACGCCGCTACGGTAGGGACGATCATGCGCGTCAGGTCGCTGCTACGGGTGCTCGCCGCACCCCTGCTGCCCGTCATGCTGGCTCTCGGAGGCTGTGCACAGACCACCACGCCGGGGCCGTCGGCCCTCGACCGGACGCTCGAGGACCTGAGCTTCGAGGTGCCGCAGGCGCCAGCGCTCGGCGAAAAGGAGACGGCCGCCGGAGGCGGGCAGCCGACCGCGCAGGAGGCGCGCCCGCAGGTCTATCTCGGGCAGAAGGTACCGCTGCCGCCCCGTCCCGGCGGGGCGCCGGTGCGCCGTACCCCGGAGGGCATCCAGCTCAATCTGCAGGACGCCGATATCACCGAGGTCGCCAAGGTCGTGCTCGGCGACATTCTCGGCGTCAACTTCACCATCGACCCCAAGGTCCAGGGCACGGTGACCATCGCCAGCGCCCGGCCCCTGGCAGAGCGCGATCTGCTCGGCCTCCTGGAGACCGTGCTGCGGATGCACGGCGCGGCGCTGGTCGATCTCGGCGGCAGCTACGCGGTGGTTCCCGCCGAAGCGGCCATCGGCCGCAGCGAGGTGGTGCCGCTCGGGGGCGAGCCGCCGCTGCTGCGCCGCGGCTTCGGGGTGGCGGTGGTGCCGCTGCGCTTCATCAGTGCCCCCACCGCGGCCAACCTCATCCAGCCCCTGGTGAGCCGACCCGAGGACATCCGCATCGACGAGGGCCGCAACATCCTGATCGTCGCCGCCGACGGAATCGAGCGGCAGTATGTTGTGGACACGCTGACCTCGCTCGATGTCGACTGGATGGCCGGCCGTTCGGTGGGGCTGTTTCCCCTCAAGCGGTCGACCCCGGAAGCGATGATCCCCGAGCTCGAGGCGGTGTTGCTGCCGCCACGGATCCCCGGCGAGGAGCCGCTCATCCGCTTTCTGCCGGTCAAGCGGCTCAATGCGGTGCTGGCGATCGGCAACGATCCGCAGCAGATCGTCCGGGTCGAGACCTGGGTCGGCCGGCTCGATCGCGGCAATACGGTGGGCGTCCAGTTCTACGTCTACGAGGTCAAGAACGTGCCCGCCGAGGAAATGGCCAAGCTCCTCAACGCCGCCCTCGCCGATATCGAGAAGCTGGAGGCCGCGGGCGGCGTGGTGGCGGCGGCCTCGGAGGGCGGGGCGGTCGAGGGCGGGCCGATGGAGGCCGGGCCCGGCGCCGAGCTGCCGGACATGGCGCTGGCCGGCGAAACGCCCGCCGCAGCGGAGACCGGCGGCGCCAAGGCGGGCCTGCTGCGGACCGTCAAGATCGTCGCCGACAAGGCGACCAACAAGCTGCTGATCCGCGCCACGCCGCAGATCTACGACATGATCGAGGCGACCCTGCGCCGGCTCGACCGGCCGGCGCTGCAGGTGCTGATCGAGGCGACCATCGTCGAGGTGCTGCTCACCGACCAGCTCCGCTACGGCGTCCAGTATTTCCTCGATACCGGCAATGTACGGGCCGGTTTCAACACCACCGGCCCCGCCGGCGCCGTGCCCAAGACCGGGCTCGAGCCGCTGGCGCTGCTGCCCGGCTTCAATTTCATCTATACCGGGGCCAATGCCAACATCACCAT
This sequence comes from uncultured Geminicoccaceae bacterium, assembly GCA_964475675.1. Classification (GTDB taxonomy): domain Bacteria; phylum Pseudomonadota; class Alphaproteobacteria; order Geminicoccales; family Geminicoccaceae; genus JALSRW01. Next base: position 860 of record CAYYZI010000286.1, on the reverse strand, counting down.
CCAGGCACTGTCGAAGATCACCAAGCTTCGGGTGCTGTCCTCGCCCTCGGTGGTGGTGGAGAACAACCGCGAGGCCCGGCTCAATGTCGGCGACGATGTGCCGGTGGTCACCCGCAGCTCGGTGAGCGTGACCGACCCCAACGCGCCGATCGTCAACAATGTCGAGTATCGCAGTACCGGGGTCATTCTCTCGGTCAAGCCGCGCATCAATTCGGAAGGCGTGGTCTCGCTGTCCATTTCCCAGGAGGTCAGCCGCCTCGCCACCACCGGAGTGCAGACCCTCAACAACAATCCGGTCATCCAGCAGCGCAAGATCACCAGCCGCGTCAATGTCCGCAGTGGCCAGACGGTGGTGCTCGGCGGCCTCATCCAGGACAACGACACCCGCAACAAGGAGAAGGTGCCGCTGCTGGGCGACATCCCGGTTCTGGGCGAGCTGTTCAGCAGCACCAACAACACCACCGCGCGCACCGAGCTCCTGGTCTTCATCACCCCCCGGGTGGTCCGCAATGCCGAGGATGCCCGGGCGGTGAGCGAGGAGCTGCGTTCGCGCATGCGTGCCTTCGCCCCCTCCAAGACGCCGGCCCCGCCGGAGAAGGCCCCCGAGCCGCCGCCACCCTCGCGCCCGCTGCTGCCCTCCGGCAGTGATGACGTTATGCCGCCGCAGGAACTCGTCGACCTCGTCGGCTGGCTGAAGACGCAGCGGACAGCAAAGCCGAACCGCTGAAATCCGCTGTGGATGAGTTCCGGGGCAAGATTCCGATGCTCAGCGGATCTGGCCGGTGCCGCGTGAAGCCGTGGCGTTCCGCCAGACGCTCCGGCCATAAAAGCTCACCGGTGGTAACCGTCGCAGCAACCAC
>CAYYZI010000285.1:0-4604 GCA_964475675.1 uncultured Geminicoccaceae bacterium | reverse complement strand
GCTGCCGCTCGGGGATCTCGCCGACATCGTCGCTCTCGGCGACGCCTCTCCCGAGGCCAATGCCGAGGGGCTGGCGAAGCTGGCCGAGCGCTACGGTACCCGCGACATGGTCGTCGTCCGGGCCGCCCTGCTGCCGGTGCCGCCGGCCGCCGCGGGCGAGCCGCCGGAAACCCGCCTGGCCTTGGCTCTGGTGCCCGCCGGAGGCTGGTTCACCGAACCCGCCGAGGAAATGATCGCATTGTCCCCGGGCGAGGAGGAAGCACGCATCTGGGAACGCGGGGTGGCCCGCGCCAAGGCCCTGCTCGAGCGGGCCTGGAAGCGGGACAATGCGGTGCGTCTGGGCTCCCAGGACACGGTTCGCGTCACCGTTCCGCTTGCCGATCTCCGCGGCTGGGTCCAAATAAGACAGAAGCTGGAAGCGATGCCCGAGATCCGGACGATGCGGGTCGAACGGCTGTCGCGGCGGCAGGCGGAGCTGAGCATCGCCTTCATCGGCGATCGCACGCAGCTCCGGCAGGCTTTGGCGGGGCGCGGCCTCGATCTGGTTCTGGAGGACGGCTCATGGCAGTTGCGACCAGTGGCGGGCCCCGACGCGCCGTCGGCACCGTCTTCCGCCTCGCCGCCGGCTTTGTGACCTTGGCCTTTCGCAATCTCGCCAATCTGCTCACTTCGCTGCGTCTGGCGGCGGCCGTGCCGCTCGTCATCTTTCTCCTGGAGGGCGAGTTCATGACCGCCTTCTGGGTCTTTCTGCTGGCCGGCATCACCGACGTGGCCGACGGGCTGGTGGCAAAATGGGTCAACGGCACCACCTCGCTGGGCGCGGTGCTCGACCCGGTCGCCGACAAGCTGTTTCTGGGCTCGCTGTTCATCACCCTGGTGGTGATCGACGCGGTACCGCTGTGGCTGGCGGTGATCGTGGTCGGCCGCGACCTGCTGATCGCCGCCGGGGCCTTTCTGCTGCGTCTGCGGCTGCGCGGCTTCCGCGTCGAGCCGCTGGTGATCGGCAAGATCTGCACCTTCGTGCAGCTCGTGTACGGCGGCGTCGTGCTCGGCCGGCTCGCCGGCATTGTCGTGCCCGCCTGGTGGGAGACCGGCCTGCTCTACGCGGTGGCGGTAATGGTGGTCGCCTCGGCCCTGGCCTATCTCGGCGCTGCCCTGCGCTACCGGCCGTTCGCGGAGGTGCGGTGAGATATCGCACCCGTGCTGCCTGAGGGGGCTCGCGTGCGGTCGCGCCCGGCTCCCCTGCAGCTCGCCTTCGCCTTTCCGCATCCGGCCGGCTACCGGCTCGAGGATTTCCTTCCCGCACCCTGCAACCGGGAGGCGCTGGATGCCGTGCTGGCCTGGCCCGACTGGCCGGGCCCGGCGCTCGTTCTGCACGGACCGCCGGGCAGCGGCCGCACCCATCTGGCGCATATCTGGCGCGAACGGGCGCAGGCGCTGCTGATGACCGGCGCCGAGCTGTGGGAAGTGGCCAACCCGCTGGAACGGCTCGGCACGGCGCGCAGTCTGGTGGTCGACGATGCCGATCTGGCGGCGGCGCCGGGCCTGCTGTTGCAGCTCTACAACCTGCTGGTGGAACGCGGGGGACATCTGCTGCTGACGGCGGCCCGGCCGGTCGAGCAGTGGGGGCTGGCCCTGCCCGATCTGCGGTCGCGGCTGAAGGCGGCGGCCAGCGTGCGCATCGCGCCGCCGGACGATGCCCTGCTGGCGGCCCTGCTGATCAAGCAGCTGGCCGACCGGCGCCTGTCGGTGGCGCCCCAGATCGTGAGCTATCTGGTGGCCCGCATGGACCGCTCCTTCGCCGCCGCCGGGCTGCTGGTCGAGGCCCTCGATCGGGCCTCGCTGCGGGCCCGCAAGCCGGTCACCATGAGTCTGGCGCGGCTGGCACTGGAGGAGATGGCGGCCCTCGATCTCGATCCCGAGGGCTGAACAGGGAGGGGAGGAATGGAGATGGATCTCGGCATCGCAGGAAAATGGGCGACGGTCTGCGCTGCCAGCAAGGGGCTGGGGCGGGCCTGCGCGGCATCGCTGGCCGCCAACGGCGTCAATCTGGTGATCAACGCCCGCGGCGCGGAGGCGCTGGAGGCCACCGCTCGCGACATCCGCGCGGCCAGCGGGGTGGAGGTGATCACGGTGGCCGCCGACATCACCACCCCGGAGGGGCGGGCGGCGCTGCTGGCGGCCCGGCCCGATCCCGACATCCTGATCAACAATGCCGGCGGTCCGCCCCCGGGAGATTTCCGCGACTGGGACGAGGCCGACTGGATCGCCGCCCTGCGGGCCAACATGCTGACCGCCATCGAGCTCATCAAGGCGGTGATCGATCCGATGGCGGCGCGCGGCTTCGGCCGGATCGTCAACATCACCTCGAGCGCGGTCAAGGCGCCGGTCGCCGAGCTCGGCCTGTCCAACGGCGCCCGCTCCGGCCTGACCGGCTTCGTCGCCGGCGTCGCCCGCGCCGTGGCACCGAGCGGGGTGACCATCAACAACCTTCTGCCCGGCCGCTTCGCCACCGACCGGCTGGCCGCCAACTTCGCCTTCGTCGCCAGACGCACGGGGCGTTCGGTGGAGGAGGTCCGGCGCGAGGCCGAAAGCCGGATCCCGGTGGGTCGCTTCGGCGATCCGCGCGAGTTCGGGGAGCTCTGTGCCTATCTCTGCTCGGTGCAGGCGGCCTACATCACCGCCCAGAACGTGCTCATCGACGGCGGCGCCTATCCGGGGACGTTCTGAGCGAAAAGCCCGTCTTCACGGTTCGTTAAGGAGCGCGTGGCATGGTGCGAGTCATCGGCCATTGCGGGAGTGCCATGGCGTGCGCCTGTTGCGCGGCAGAGTTGGGGTGACGACAGCGTTGCTCATCACGCTGGTGGTGAGCGGCTGCACGGTGCGCAGTGTCGAGCAGCCGGTGATGCCGGGCGAAGCGCCCCGGGAGGCCGGTGGCGAGGCCCCGGCCGATACCGTTGCGCGGCTGGTGCGGATGGGCAAGGGCTCGCTGGCCGCCGGCGACACGGTGGCGGCAGCACGGCTGCTGGAGCGGGCCCTGACCCTGGCCCCGGACAATGTGGAGGCGGCGGTCGCCTACGGCGATGCGCTGCTGGCGCTGGACCGTGCGGCCGATGCGGCCGAGGTCTACCGTCACGCCCTGTCTCTGGACGTTTCCAGCATCCCCGCCGGCAAGGGCTATGCACGGGCCATGCTGGCCCTGAACCGCCCGGAGGTGGCGGCGGAGCATCTGCGCGGACTGATCGAAACCGTGGGCGAAGACCCGAGGCTGCTCAACCTGCTCGGCGTCAGCCTCAATCTCCAGGCCCGCCACGAGGAGGCCATCGCCGTCTATCGCCGGGGTCTCGCGCGTGCCCCCGAGGATGTCGGCCTCAAGAACAATCTGGCGTTGGCGCTGGCTTTCGCCGGTCGTTTCGAGGAGGCCATCGCGGTGCTCGAGCCGGTGGCCAGCAGCATGCGCTCGGATCGCCGCACCCGCCAGAATATGGCGCTCATCTACGGGCTCGAGGGCGATCTGGACGCGGCCCGCAGGATTAGCCGGATCGATCTCGACGATGCGGCGGTGGCCAACAATCTGGCCTATTTCGAGATGCTGCGCGGCATGGGCGACAAGCGCCAGGCGATGGCCAATCTGGCACCCCGGGCCAAATCCCCGCCCGACGAACCGGCGGCGCCGCCCGGGGACCGGCCGGTGCCGGTTGATATCGTCGCCACCAGCAACGCCGAGCTGGCCATGGGCAAGCTCGCGCTCGGCGACTGGTTCCTGCGCCTCGGACTGTTTCCCGATCGGCTGGCCGCCGAGAAACACTGGCAGGAGCTGCGCCGCCGCCACGGCGGGGCACTGCGCGGTCTGGTGCGTCTGTCTTCCAGCGATGGCGGGCCCCAGCCCCTGCTGATCGGCCCCCTGGCCTCGCGCGATGCCGCCGAGCGCCTCTGCCGGCTCCTGCAGAAATCCGGCGAGACCTGCAGCCCCCTTCGGATGTGACGCGATCCCCGCGGGCCGCGCGATGCGTGCGGCATCGGCTCGCCGTCGCGGCGGGTGAGGGGGGATCGCCCCGACGGGAACCGCTCCGTCTGCCGGTCGGTCGATGAGGCTCAGGGCAGCGCCGCTGCCGCTTTTCGGCGCAGATCTCCCAGCCGCAGGCGGGTGGTCAGCGCTTCCGGATCGACTACCAGCTCGACGATCGCGGGGCCCTGGCTGCGCCGGGCCTCGGCCAGGGCATCGGCGATCTGGTCGTCATGGGTGATGCGCGCACCGAAGGCGCCATAGGCCCGGGCCAGGGCGGCGAAATCCGGATTGCGCAGCACCGTACCCGACACCCGTCCCGGATAGCGGCGCTCCTGATGCATGCGAATGGTGGCATAGATGCCGTTGTTGACCACCAGCACGAGGATCGCGGCATCGTGCTGGCAGGCGGTGCCGAACTCCTGCATGGTCATCTGCAGACAGCCATCGCCCGCGAAGCACACGACATCGCGTCCGGGCGACAGCAGCTTGGCGGCCACCGCCGCCGGCAACGCGTAGCCCATCGAGCCGGAGCGTGGCGCGGCAGTTGTCGAAGGTTTCCGTCAGAACGGTTTTCTGTTTGGTCTGGCGGTCATAA
>CAYYZI010000284.1:0-4611 GCA_964475675.1 uncultured Geminicoccaceae bacterium | reverse complement strand
TGTCACGCTTCCGTGAGCGCGACGCGGGTGGTGGTCAGGTGGCGGTCTCGCCGGATCGTGGCGCGGGCCGGTAGCGGCGGGCGATGGGATCGCGGATCTCGGGCCGCAGCAGATCGAGGGCGGCCAGCATGCCGCGCTCGATGTTGCCGGCGAGTTCGGTGAGCCGCTCCGCCTCCCGGGCGAGGTGAAAGGCGGCGGTTGCCAGCCGGCACTCCGCCTCCCGGGGCGTCGCGGAGGTCCGGGCGAGGATCCTGGCCTCGATTTGCAACTGCCGTGCCGCCAGCGTCTCACAGCGGCCCGCGGTGTCCGTCAGCGGGACTGCGTCCAGTGCCCGCAGCACTTCTTCGAGCTCGGTGAAGAGTTCCCGCAGGCCTTCGCGGGCATTCTTCTGGTGGTCGGTCCTGGTCATGCGGCGGCCTCCCGTTCGTGGCTCGTCTCGGCGGCATGGCGCCGCTTCTCCTCTTCGAGCAGCCCTTTCAGATCGCACTGGATCCTTCCGACATCCTTCTCCAAGCGGGCGAGGATCCACCGCATGGCGACGATGCGGTAGTCCCGGCACGGACCGCGCTGCCGTTCGACGAACGCATCCCGCACGATCTCCTGCTCGATGTGCTCGAAGCTCGCTTCGGCGGCGAGAATGCCGTCCCGGACCTCGGTCAGGCGGTCGAAGATGTCGACCAGCATGGCGGTTCCTTTCTCCTCCATGGTGCCTCCTCCCGGTCGGTGGTACGGTCAGGCGGATTGTCGTGTTCGGGCTGCCGAATATCAAACAGATCGTCTGATATGGATCCGCCTCTCCCGCCGGCGCTGTGCCGGGCCGCGCGCGGGCTCCTGGGCCTGTCGCAGAGCGCTTTCGCCCGCCGGGCCGGCGTCTCGCGCAGCACCGTGGCCGATTTCGAGCGGGAGGCGCGGCGGCCGCTGCGGCGGAACCTGGAAGCGATGCGGCGCACGTTCGAGGAGCTCGGGATCCTGTTCCTGGACGGCGAGGGGGTGCGGTTCGCGGACCGGCGCGAAGGCGGGCGGAGCTAGAACGGGATCGTATCCTCGAGCTCGGCCACCGGTGCCTGGGCGCGCACGGCATGGCGGGCCTCCACCGGACTGGATCGCCCGCCCTCGCGCTTCCTGCCGCCGGCGGGGCGCACCGTGCGGGCACTGACCAGGGCATCGCATATCACCTCCAGCCGCTCGCGCTCCTGCCCGTCTTGGCCGATCCAGCGTTTGCGTTGCAGCCTGCCGGCGACCGACAGCAGATCGCCCCTGCGGTGCCGCAACAGATCCTCGGCGGTCCGGCCGAAGGCGAGGATGCCGATCCACAGGGGCGGCGGATCGCCGGCGCCGTGTTCCTCGATCGCCACCGCCAGAGAACAGACGGCCATCGCCTTGCCGGAGGATGTGGCGATCTCCTTCGGATCCTCGCCCAGCCGGCCGTGGGCTGCGAGTTGCGCGGTCACCGGACAGTCCGCCGGCCGGAGGTCGCCGGATGATGCCAGGCGAGATGCTCTTCGAACGCCCGCATCGCCATCGCGGCCGGGCCGCCTCCGCATCCGGCGGCCGACAGGGCGCGCAGCAGCGGATCGCGCATCTCGAAGCGGATCGCGGCCGGCGGCGTCCGCTGCGGCGGGATCTCGAGGTGGCGCGTGACCCTCTCGACGAACCGGTCCAGCGCGGCGCCACTCAGGCCGAGACCGCGGGCGACGGCATGCCGGAACGCTTCGACCACGATCGCCCGCACTTCTTCCGCTTCGAGCTCCTCGAGGTTCGTCATCGGATGTTCTCCTGTGGTGGGAAAAGTCGATGGTGATCGATCGGTGCCTCCGGCCGTTTCCGTCCCGGCGGTCCACCGGCCCGCGCTTTTCCGGGCCGCCAGCTAACGAACTCGCGCGCGCCTGGCGACCGCATTCTCGCGACCTCCCGGAAGGACCCGCAGACCCGGCATCGCGCCGACAGCGAGGCGACTTCCTCAGCAGTCACCCGGCCGGCGTAGTAGAGGCGGCGCGCCATCGCCGCGACGAACCCGCGATGCTCTTTCAGAAGGCGACGGGTCCGCTGTCGCAGTTCCGTGAAGAGCGCCGGCCAAGGGCGGTCGAGGGCCGTTTCCAGAGGGCGCAGCATCGCCGCCACCAGCCGGAACTCGGCATCGTCGGAGCCGACCGGCGGCGGGAAGCGGCACAGGGTCCGGGTCGCCAACGGACCGGCGAGGGTGACCATCGCCTCCTTCCGCAGGATCGCCCGCGCCCTGGCGGGATCGGTCACCTCGTCGCCCGTCCATGCGGGCGGGTCGTAGCGCCGGGCTCTCCGCATCGCCGCGGCGTCGGGCTCGCCCAGGCCCGCGGGCCAGGCGATGCCGTCCCCGTCCTCGTGGAGCCGGGCCGCTGGCAGAATGCCGGACACGAGGAAGCCGAGCACATGACCGGCCTCGTGCCAGGCGATCAGACGCCGGCGGCGGTCGAGCCGCGCGGTCGTCATGCTGGAAGCCTCCGGAGGTGCCGCAGGCCGGCGGCCAGAAGATCCAGAGCGAGCCGCAGGGCGTCGATGGCCGAAAGCTCGACCCCGGCCACCGGGCGAGCGTCCTCATAGACGCGGACCAGCAGCCGGACGCCCTCGTCGTGCACCAAGAGCCGCGCCGTCATCCCTCCGCCTCCCCGCGCAGGGTCGTCTCGGCCGGGTCGCCACCGAGCAGCGGATCGAGGGCGCGCGCGGCATCCGCCCGCAGCCGTTCCTCCGGTGTCGGCCAGATCAGCACCAGCCAGCCGGCGGCCCGCAGATCCTCGAGAAGATCGGGATCGGGCGGCCCCTGCTCGAATCGGGCGAGCTTGACGACACGCAGCGGCTTGCCTCGCGGCTCCCAGACGGCGATGCCGCCGGCCGCGACGATGCGGGCCGCGAGCAGATCGGAGCACCCGGTGCGTGCGAGCAGACGCAGAAGCTCGGGCTTGTGGCGCCGGATCTCCGCCCGCAGGCGATCGTCGAGACGGGATCGCGGGCGGACCAGGATGCGGTCGCCTGCAGGCTCCAGCTCGATGCCCCGGCGCCGCACTTCGGCGAGGAGCTCCCGGAGGCCGGCGGCCATCAGATGAGCTCCGCTTCACGATCCGCCCCGGTTCCGGGGGCACGAACCGTCACACCGTCACAAACCCGCGTGGCGCTTGGGATCGGGGCCGATGGTGAACCGTCACGCCCCGTTCCGGCCGTGACGCTTCGTGAATCGGGGAAACCCGCGGCGCCATTGGGATCGTGACGGTGTGACGGTTTGTTGGCCCCGGTGACGGGCAGGTAGCGGGTCCAGACGGGATCCAGATCGGATTTCCGGTAGACGTAGCCCGTCCGGCGATGGATCGCGCGGATGCCGAAGGGGCGGAGCAGGGCAGCGAGCTTCTGCCCGGTGACCGGCTTGCCTCGCGAGATTTCGGGCCAGGGGCGATCCTCCCGCTCGGCGAGTGCGGAGCAGATCACGCTCGACGGTACCTCGTCCGGGCATCCCCTGTTCTCGAAGATCCCGCGCAGATCCGCGAGCAGCATCGCACCAAGGGTCTCGGCATCGTCACCGCCGGAGAGCGTCACCGCCGCCCTGCGCGCCCGTTCCGCCCAGCTTGCGCCGGCGAGCTCGGCGATGGCGAGCAGCGGGCGCCAGTTGTCGGCGGCGCGGTCGTGAAGGCCCTCGGGCTCCTGCGGCTTCGTCGAGGCGATCAACGGGCCGAAGTCCCGCACCAGGCGGGCGATGTGGCGGCCGAGCGTGCGCAGGCGATCCCTGGCCCCATCGTCCAGACGTTCGATCCGTTCACCGGCGAGGCGGCGCTGGAGCTCGATCACCACCGAGCGGTCCTCGATCGTCGCGTGCTGGCGGCCGATACCGGCGATCGCCATTGCACACCAAGTCGAGAACTGCCGCGGTTCCCAGTCGCCCCCCACCTCGACGTTGCGGACGATCCAGGCGAGGGACCGCCGGTGCCCGCTGTTGACCACACCGCGCAGCTCCTCGCTGTCGCGCAGGAAGGTGTCGGCCTCGTCGATCAGCAGGGTCGGCTGGTGGCGATCGATCAGACGGAAGACGACAGCGGGGGTGACGTTGTTGGCCGGCACCGGCCGCAGCACGAGGCAGGCCAGCAGATCCAGGAGGGTCGTCTTGCCACACCGCGGCTGCGGCGATTTGATCAGGAGCCTGGGGGCGATCTCGATGCGCTCCAGGAGATGGGTCATGACCGACCAGAGGGCCACGGCGATCGCCGCCTCTTCGGGCAGGGACACATGCCGCCGGATGGCCGCCACCAGTTCCTGCAGCACATCGGCCGGCTCGACGGGCTCGGGCCAGGGCGTGGGCTCCTCGAACACCAGCGCCCGGCCGGAGGCGCCGTCGCCGCCGGCTTCGTCCTTCCCGCTGGCGCGGGCCTTCGCCACCTCGCGGTCGAGGGTGGCGGGGCGGCACTTCAGGAGCTTTGCCGCCGCGGCGCGCTCCCGGTCGTAGTAGACGGGATGCATCGCGGCGAGGGCGGCGATGGTACCGGCATGGTCTCCCTTCCCGGCCGCCTCGCGCCAGGCTTCGGCCAGTTCCTCGTGCTGCCTTCTCTCTTCGGCATCGATCAGGGCGTCGAGACCACCGCTCTCGGTCTCGCC
>CAYYZI010000283.1:0-4630 GCA_964475675.1 uncultured Geminicoccaceae bacterium | reverse complement strand
GATCGACAGCGGCCGTGCCGAGCAGGTACTGCAGAGACTGGTGCGGGTCACCACCGCGGAAGACCGGGCATGAGCGACGTGCTGTCCCGCATCTGCGCGCGCAGGCGCGAGGATTTGGCAGCCCGGCGGCGCGCCGTGCCGCTCGCCGTGCTCGAAGAGCGGCTGCGCGAGGGGACGCCGCCGCGAGGCTTCGCCGAGGTGTTGCGGGCCGCCGATGCACGGGGCGATCTGGCGCTCATTGCCGAGATCAAGAAGGCCTCGCCGAGCCGCGGCCTGATCCGCGCCGATTTCGATCCGCCCGCCTTGGCGCGGGCCTATGCCGAGGCCGGGGCGAGCTGTCTCTCGGTCCTCACCGAGACCGCCCACTTCCAGGGTGAGGACCGCCATCTGGAGGCGGCCCGCGGGGCCGTCGCCCTGCCGGTGCTGCGCAAGGACTTCACCCTCGATCCCTATCAGGTGGTGGAGGCCCGGGCGATCGGCGCCGATGCGGTGCTCGTCATCATGGCGGCGGTGGAGGACGGGCTCGCGGCGGAGCTGATGGCCGCCGCCCATGAGCTCGGCATGGACGTGCTGGTGGAGATCCACGATGCCGCCGAGCTGGAGCGGGCGATGAAGCTCGATGCCGCCGTGATCGGCATCAACAATCGCGATCTCAAGACCCTGAAGGTCGATCTCGACACCGGCCGCAGGCTGGCGCCGCTGGTGCCCGCCGATCGTCTGGTAGTGGCCGAGAGCGGCCTCTCGAGCCATGCCGATCTTCTCTCCCTGCGCGAGGCCGGTGCCCGCGCCTTCCTGGTCGGGGAATCGCTGATGCGCGAGCCGGATCTGGTCGCCGCCACCCGCCGGCTGCTGGGCCGGAGTGCCGCGGCATGAAGGAGTTCACCCATTTCGACGCCGAGGGCAATGCGGTGATGGTCGATGTTTCGGCCAAGCCGCCCACTGCCCGCACCGCCACCGCCACGGCCCGGGTGGTGATGGCGCCCGCCACCCTGGAGCGCATCCGGGCGCATGGCTTCCGCAAGGGCGATGTGCTGGGGATCGCCCAGCTCGCCGGCATCATGGGCGCCAAGCGCACCCCCGATCTGATCCCCCTCTGCCATCCCCTGCCGCTCGATTCGGTGGAGGTGGCCCTGTCCCTGGACGAGGAGGCCAGTGCGGTGTGCATCGAGGCCACCTGCCGGGTGACCGCCCGCACCGGCGTGGAGATGGAGGCGCTGACCGCGGTTTCGGTGGCCGCACTCACCGTCTACGACATGTGCAAGGCGGTCGACCGGGGCATGCGGATCACCGATATCCGTCTCCTGCACAAGGCTGGCGGCCGCTCCGGCGAATATCGGGCGGAGGATTGAGATGATCCCGGTGGCCGAGGCGCGGGCGCGCATCCTCGAGGCGGTGAAGCCCGTGCCGTACGAATGGGTGGCCCTGCCGGCGGCGCACGGCCGGGTGCTGGCGCAGGATCTGCGAGCCAGGCGCAGCCAGCCGCCGCTGCCGGTTTCGGCGATGGACGGCTATGCGGTGCGCAGCGAGGATGTGCGCGAGCCGGGGGCGGTCCTGCGGGTGATCGGCGAGGTGTCGGCCGGGCGCGTGTTCGAGGGGCGCCTCGGCCCCGGTGAGGCGGTGCGGATCTTCACCGGCGCGCCCCTGCCCGAAGGCGCCGATGCCATCCTCATGCAGGAGCGGGCGGAGCGCTCCGACGACACCATCCGCGCCCTGGTGGCCCTGCCACCGGGCAAGTTCGTGCGACCCGCGGGGCTCGATTTCGAAGCCGGCTGGAAGGGGCTGACCGCCGGCCATCTGCTGGATGCTCGGGCCCTCGGTCTCGCTGCCGCCATGGGCCATGCCTGGCTGCCGGTACGAAGGCGGCCGCGGGTCGCCATCCTGGCCACCGGTGACGAGCTGGTCTGGCCGGGCGAGACCCCGGGACCGGCCGGCATCGTCAGCTCCAACAACCCAACCCTGGCGGCGATGGTCTTTGGCTGGGGCGGCGAACCTCTCGATCTCGGCATCGCCCGCGACCGCCCGGAGGATCTGATCCGGGCCCTCGATCAGGCCCGCGGTGCGGATTTCGTGGTGACCTCGGGCGGCGCTTCGGTGGGCGCCTACGATCTGGTCCAGGAAACCCTGACCGCGCGGGGTCTGGAGGTCGCCTTCTGGAAGATCGCGATGCGTCCGGGCAAGCCGCTCATTTTCGGACGGTTCGGCGAGATCCCGTTCCTCGGCCTGCCGGGCAATCCGGTCTCGGCGGCGGTCTGCGCCATGGTCTACCTGCGCGCGGCCCTGCTTCGAAGTCTCGGTCGCCCGACCGATCTCCCGGTCGGCCGCGCCCGCCTCGCCGTTCCGCTCGGCGCCAACGACGAGCGCGAAGACTACATGCGCGGGCGCTGGAAGCGCAGCCCCGAGGGGGAGCTCCTGGTGGAGCCCGCGACCCGCCAGGACAGCTCGATGTTCGCCACCTTCGCCCATGCCGATCTGCTGATCCGCCGCCCGCCGCACGATCCCGCCAAGGCCGCCGGCGAGGAGGTGGAGATCATCGAGATCGCCCGGGCACTGGCCGTCTGAGCTGCCGCTGCGACGAGTTTTCGCTTGACCGGAGAAGAGAACTAAACTAGAACATCGCCTGGTTTTACCGGACGATCCCCCAGGGAGAGAGGCGTGCTCACCCAGCGTCAGCTGCAGCTGCTTCGCTTCATCTACGCCTACATGCAGGAGCACGGCGTGCCTCCCTCCTTCGACGAAATGCGGGCGGCGCTGCGTCTGCGTTCCAAATCCGGCATCCACCGCCTGATCTCCGGTCTCGAGGAGCGCGGCTACATCCGGCGGCTGGCCTATCGGGCGCGGGCCATCGAGGTCCTCAAGCCGCCGCTGGAAATGGCCCAGGCCGCGGCCGAGCTGGCCGGCAGCGGCAATGTCGTGCGCGGTCTGTTCGGCAATGGCGGCAGACGGGCCCTCGCCGGGGTCCAGGACAGCACTCGCCTTCCCCTCTACGGGCGGATCGCCGCCGGTACCCCGATCGAGGCGCTGAGCGATACCAGCACGGTGATCGAGGTGCCGGGCATGTTCCTCGGCGAGGGCGAGCATTACGTGCTGCAGGTGGTCGGCGATTCGATGGTCGGCGCCGGCATCCTCGATGGCGACTATGTGGTGATCCGGCGCAGCGAGACCGCCGACACCGGGGAGATCGTGGTGGCCCTGATCGAGGATCGCGAGGTCACCCTCAAGCGCCTGCGCCGGCGGGGCGCGTCGATCGCACTGGAGGCCGCCAATCCGGAATACGAGACGCGCATCTTCGGTCCCCACCAGGTCAAGATCCAAGGCCGGCTGGTGGGCCTTCTGCGCCGCTATTGAGAGGCCGCCACTTCGGCGATGCGGTCGGGCACGTCGGTGATCACCGCATCGACCCCGAAGGAGAAGAGCTCGCGCGCCCGATCCGGACAGTTGACCGTAAAGGCCAGCAGCTTGACCCCTTCCTGCCGGGCGATCTGCACCGTCTCCGGCTCCACTGCCTGGTGCCAGACATGAAGGGCGACGCATTCCAGACGCCGCAGCCGGGTCTGCCAGTCGTTGTCGAGACGGCGGGTCAGAAGCGCCCTCGGGATGGCCGGCGCCACCTCCCGCATGGTCTCCAGGATCTCCTCCGAGAAACTGGAGACGACGCACAGCGGCCAGCGACGATGCTCGCCGGCCACCAGCAGGGTACCGACGATGCGCGCCGTCTCCCGCTCGCGCCCGTCGCCCGGCTTGATCTCGATATTGACGTTGACCTGCAGCCTGCCCAGCAGATCGAGAGCCTCGTCGAGACGCGGCGGATGCTCGCCGCTGAAGGCGGCGGCGAACCAGGCTCCGGCGTCGAGTTCGGCCAGACTGCGGGCGTCGTGTTCCCGCAGACTGCCATGGCCCGAGGTGGTCCGGTCGAGCGCCGGATCGTGCATCAGCACCGGCACCGAGTCGCGGGTCAGCCGGACATCGATCTCGACCCAGCGACAGCCCCGTCGCCAGGCCTCGCGCAGCCCGGCCAGCGTGTTTTCCGGCGCATATGCGGCGGAGCCGCGATGGCCGACCACCTTCGTGTCGAGGGCGAACGCCGCACCCCTGCCATTGCCGTCCGCGCGCTCTGCCATGACACCACTCCCGGCCGCGTGATGGGCGCCGATAGAGATATTGGCCGCAGAATGCAACAATACCATGACAGCGCGGCGCATTTTTTGTCGCCAGCGATACACATGGGTGTGAGTGGCGATGTCGGCTGCTGACGGCGGACCGCGCGAAGGCGGTCGACCGTCGGCGACCGGCGAGCGTGTCCGCATTTCCGGCGTCGTCGACCGGGTGCTGTTCGCCCGGCCGGCCGACGGTTTCGCCCTGCTCAGCCTGCGCCCCGGCGATGGCGGACCGCCGCTGGTCCTGGTCGGCGATCTCGCCCGTTTCGATGTGGGCGAGAGCATCCGCGCCGAAGGCACGCTCGAGCAGGACCGGAGCTGGGGCACCCGGCTTCGGGTCTCCTCCGTTACCCCCCTAGCTCCGCGCACCGCCGAGACCGTCGCCGAATATCTGGGATCGGGCATCGTCAAGGGGCTGGGGCCGCGTCTGTCGGCGCGGCTTCTCGCCCATTTCGGTGACCGGCTGCCGGACATCC
>CAYYZI010000282.1:0-4642 GCA_964475675.1 uncultured Geminicoccaceae bacterium | reverse complement strand
CGATGTCGCGGGCGATCTCCGGCAGGCCGCAGGCGTGCACCATGCGCAGCACCACCGGGCGCAGCGACGAAGGCAGATGGTCGAGCGGCGTTTCCGCCCGGGCCCGTGCGAAGGAAAGCCGGTAGATGGCCGCCGGATCGCGCGGGCAGCAGGGCGGCACCACCTCACTTGCCGCTGCGTGGGGTGGCGGGTCCATGATGCTGCGCATGGCCGTGGGCGGCATGATGATGGTGGCCGTGGTGATGGTCGGCGTCGGTGCCGATGCCTTCGACGTGATGGTGGTGGCTTTCCTGTGGGGCGCCCAGATCCTGTTCGTGGCCGATGATCTGCACGCGGTACTTGCACAGCGCACAGTTCATCGCCGTATCGCCTTCGAGGATGCCGGTGATGCGGTCGAGGAAGGCCTGCACCACCTTGGGATGATCGTCGAGATAGCGGGCCTTGGTGAAGGCGATCCCGGGATGGGCGGCCGCCACCCGATCGGTGGCGTCGTAGATGCGCCGTACGAGAATGCCGGTGAACAGGAAATAGGGGAACACGAGAATATGGCGAAAGCCGAGACGCACCGCCCGTTCGAGGGCGGCGTCGGTGCGCGGATGTGCGACCCCGGAATAGGCGATCTCGGCATGGCCGAAGCCCATCCCCTCCCACAGCATGCGCGCCACCTTGGCGACGTTGCCGTTGGCATCGCTGTCGGAGGTGCCACGCCCCACCACCAGCAGCAGCGTCTCTTCGCGGGAGAACCCGTTTCCGGCCGCCGCCAGCGCCGCCTCGATGCGATCCCGCGATGCATCCAGCAGCAGCGGATCGATGCCCAGATCGCGGCCCATCTCGATGCGGATGCCGTGCTCGGCGGCATAGGCGTTGAGCACCGAAGGCACGTCGTTCTTCACATGGCCGGCGGCGAACAGCATCCCCGGCACGGCCAGTACCCGATCGACGCCGCATGCCCGGAGCCGGTCGAGCCCTTCCCGGATCACCGGCCGCGCGAACTCGAGATAGCCCATCTCCACCGGCCAGTCGGGCAGTTTCTCGGCGATCTTCCCGGCCACCCGCGCGAACTGGGCGCAGGCTTCGGGATCGCGGCTGCCGTGGCCACAGATCATGACCCCCGTTCGGCTCATGGAGTGTTCTTCCCGGGCAAGAGGTGCGAGAGTGGATAGCAGTGCTCCCGGTCCCGAACAAGACGGCTGACGCCGGCGTCGTCGCCTGCTAGGAGCGCCGGCATTCTCGGCCAAGGGGGAAGGGTGCCGCATGCTTCTGGGCGACAGCCGGTCGCTTCTTCTGGCCCTGCTGCTCGGGCTCCTCCTCGACGCCCGGTTCGGCGATCCGCCTGATCTCTGGCGCCGCCTGCCCCATCCCGTGGTCGTCATCGGCCGTGCCATTTCCCGGCTCGAAGCGCGGCTGTGGTCGAAACGGCGCGCGCGTCTGCGCGGTCTGCTGCTGGTTCTCGCGCTGCTCCTGCCGCTCGGGGTTCTGGCCGCCCTCCTCGATCCCGCCCTGCGACGCCTTCCCGGCGGCTGGATCCTGCTCGGTCTTCTGTTCGCACCCTGGTTCGCCTGGCGCGGTCTGGTCGAGCATGTGCGGGCGGTGGCCGAGGCGCTGGCTCGCGGCATCGGCCCGGCGCGCGACGCGGTCCGCCATCTGGTGGGGCGCGACCCGGAGCGGCTCGATTCTCCGGCGATCGCCCGTGCGGCCGTCGAATCGCTGGCCGAGAACTTCGCCGACGCCGTGGTGGCGCCCTGGTTCTGGGCGCTCCTGTTCGGTCTTCCCGGCCTCGTTCTCTACAAGGCGGTCAACACCCTCGACAGCATGATCGGCTATCGCAACGCGCGCTATCGCGAATTCGGCTTCGCCGCCGCCCGGCTCGACGATCTCCTGAACTGGGTTCCGGCCCGGCTCGCCGCCCTGCTGCTGGCGCTGGCGGCCGGAAAGCGCCTGCTGCGGGCATTGGGCTGCGTCCGGCGGGATGCCCGGTACCACCGCTCGCCCAATGCCGGCTGGCCCGAAGCGGCCGTGGCGGGCGCCCTCGACCTGCGCCTCTCCGGTCCCCGCTCTTATGGCGGCGAGCCCGTCGCCGAGCCCTGGATCGGGGAAGGCAGAGCGGAACTCGGTCCGACGGAGATCGCGGATGCGGTCCGCCTCGCTCGGCGGGCGTTCCTTCTGCTGGTGACGCTCACACTCGCTTTCCTTCTGCTCGCGTGAGGGCGAACGCCAGGATGCGGTCGAGGTCGAGGGCCGCTTCGAGATGATCGGCGAGGGCATCGAGCACCCGTTCCACGGTCCGCTCGTAGGCGAAGGCCGGGCCCGTTCCCTCGGTAAAGCGGGCGAGAAAACGGCGGCGAAAGCCGTCGTTGGCGAACAGCCCGTGCAGATAGCAGCCCAGCACCCGGCCATCGCCGGAAACGGCACCGTCGAAACCGCTGTCGAGGCGCAGCCAGGGCCGTTCCGTGCCGGATCCGGTGCTGCGCCCGAGATGGATCTCGTAGCCCTCGACCGGTTCCCCGGTCAGGAGCTCGCAGCCCTGGGCCAGCCGCACCGTCTTGTCCGATGCGAGCACGGTGTCGATGTCCAGGAGGCCGAGCCCCGGCGCGGTCCGCACCTCGCCCTCGGCGCCCTCGGGATCGGCGATGCTGCGCCCCAGCATCTGGTAGCCGCCGCACAGCCCGACCACGCATCCGCCGCGCCGCCGATGGGCGAGGATATCCGCCCAGAAGCCGCTCTCGCGCAGGGCCAGGAGGTCGCCGATGCTGTTCTTACTGCCCGGCAGGAGGAGAATGTCGGTGTCCGCCGGCAGCGGTTCCTCGAGGGCAACGAGGCGCAGCTCGACCGCGGGTTCCTGCGACAGCGGGTCGAGATCGTCGAAGTTGGCGAGCCGGGGCAGGCGCGGTACGGCGATGCGAATGGCGGCGTCCGGCCTGTGACTGGCCCGGCTGTCGAGGCCCAGACTGTCCTCGGCCGGCAGGCGACGGGCCTCGGCGAACCAGGGCAGGATGCCGAGGCAGGGAAGGCCGGTCCGCGCCTCGATCTCCGGCAGGGCCGGAGCGAACAGGGAGGGATCGCCGCGGAACTTGTTGATCAGGAAACCGCACAGGAGGGTGCGTTCTTCCGGCGCCAGCACGGCCACGGTACCGATCAGCGAGGCGATCACTCCGCCGCGGTCGATGTCGCCCAGCAGCAGTACCGGAAGATCGGCAGCCAGGGCGAACCCCATGTTGGCGAGGTCGGCATCGCGCAGATTGATCTCGGAGGCGCTGCCCGCCCCTTCCACCAGCAGAAGATCGCTTTCGGCGGCGAGACGGGCGAAACTGTCGAGTGCGCAGGGCAGCAGTTCCGCTTTCATGCGGTAGTATTCGGCTGCGGTGACGCTCCCCCGCGAGCACCCTTGGACCACGAGCTGCGAACGCCCCTCGCCCTCGGGCTTGAGCAGGATCGGGTTCATGTGGACGCTCGGCGGCACCGCGCAGGCCCGGGCCTGCAGGGCCTGGGCACGGCCGATCTCGCCGCCTTCGGCGACTGCCGCATTGTTGCTCATGTTCTGCGGCTTGAAGGGACGGACCCGCAGCCCGCGGCGCGAAAAGGCACGACAGAGGCCGGTCACCAGCAGCGATTTTCCGGCGTCCGAGCCGGTCGCCTGCACCATCAGGGCCGGAACCCGGGAGGGCATGGCGGCAGCCGGACGCCTCAGTACTCGATGCCGATCTGGGCCTTCACGCCTTCCCGGAAGGGATGCTTGACGAGCCGCATCTCGGTCACCAGATCGGCCGCCTCGACCAGCTCCTGCGGGGCGTTGCGGCCGGTGATCACGACATGCAGATCGGGCCGCTTGTTCTCCAGCATGGCCAGCACCTCGGCCAGCGGTACATAGTCGTAGCGCAGCACGATGTTGAGCTCGTCCAGCACCACTAGATGCAGCTCGGGATCGCGCAGCATGCGCGCGGCCTCGGCCAGCGCCGCCCGCGCCGCCTCGATGTCGCGTGCCCGGTCCTGGGTCTCCCAAGTGAAGCCCTGGCCCATCACCCGGATCTCGACGAGCTCGGGAAAGCGCTCCAGAAAGCGGCGCTCGCCGGTCTCGCGCCGGCCCTTGACGAACTGGACGATGCCCACCTTGCGGCCGTGACCGAGGGTCCGCATCACCAGGCCCCAGGCCGCCGTGCTCTTGCCCTTGCCGGTGCCGGTATGGACGATCACCAGCCCCTTCTCACGGGTTTTGGAGCTGTAGAGCTTGTCCTTGGCGGCCTTGATCCGCGCCTTCTTCTCGCGGTGCAGGGTATCGGCATCTTCGGGGGCGTTCATGGTGGCGTCTCCGGAGGACGGGGTCCGCCGTCAGTCTAGCGCCTCCCGTCGCCGGCGCCACCATCGAGAAGCGCGCCCGACGGCAATCAGAGATCGACGCCCGAACGCTCGCGCGCCCGTTTCCAGCGTTCGGATGCCGGTGTCTCGAACAGCAGCGCGGGATCGGCCTCGACCACGTACCAGTCGCCGCGGGCGATCTCGGCATCGAGCTGGCCGGCGGCCCAGCCGGCATAGCCGAGGGTGGCGATATAGCGCTCGGGCCCCTTGCCGGTGGCGATGTCGGCCATCACCCGGGTGTCGTTGGTGACCGCGATCTCCGGCGTCACCATCACCGTGTCCTCGAGGC
>CAYYZI010000281.1:0-4642 GCA_964475675.1 uncultured Geminicoccaceae bacterium | reverse complement strand
CATCTGGCCCGCTTCAGCATGGCCCCCGAGGATGCCACCCAGGATCTGACCCCGAGCGGGCGTCAGGACGAGCTCGGCATCGTCGAGCGGCAGGTCGCCCGCATGCAGCGCGATCTGCGCCGCGCCTTCCTGCAGAAGACGCGGCTGGCGGCGCTGGGCGCCGCGGTGGCCCGCATCAACCACGACCTCAAGAACATCCTGGCCAGCGCCATGCTGATCTCCGACCGCCTCGAGCACAGCGGCGATCCCCGGGTCCAGGGGCCGGCGAGCCGTTTGCTGGTGACCCTGGAGCGGGCGGCCCGGCTGTGCACGACCACCCTCGATTTCGCCCGCAGCGCCCCGGAAGCGCCCCGTCTGCGCCGCTTTTCGCTGGAGGAGCTGATCGGCGAGGTGATGGCCAGCGCCCGCGACGACATCACCATCGAGACCGCCCTCGAGCCGGGGCTGACCGTGCTGGCCGATCGCGACCAGCTCTATCGGGTGCTGCTCAACCTGCTGCGCAATGCCGAGCAGGTGCTGGGCGACAACGGATGCATCCGCATCGAGGCCGAGCGGCAGGCCGGCTCGGTGGCGATCACCGTCAGCGACAACGGGCCGGGCATCCCCGAAAAGGTCCGCGAACGCCTGTTCCAGCCGTTTGCGGCCGGCAACACCGCCGGCGGCACCGGGCTCGGGCTCGCCATCTGCAAGGAGATCATGCGGGCGCATGGCGGCGACATCGCGCTGTTGCGCTCGGGCCCCGGCGGCACCAGCTTCGGACTGTGGCTGCCCGACAACCGCCGACACGAACGGGGAGAACGTCCATGATCGCCAGCGCCAAACTCTCGATCCTCGCCCTGGCAACGCTGCTCGCGGCCTGCGCCTTCAAGGGCCAGCCGCTGGCCGGCTACGAGGGCCTGACCTTCAAGATCGAGAGCTATTACGCCGATCATGCGGTCGAGGAGAACGGCACCTGCCGGGCCCCGGAAATGCGCGGCATCACCAAGGTCCAGGTGCTGGAGGACAGCGAGGAACGGCTGGTGCTGCGCGTGCGCTACTATTTCCAGGACGACGCGTTCGGGGTCTACGACGATCCGGAGATCCCGACCGTGCGGGTGCGCTGCCGCGGTTTCCGCACGCGCGATTTCGTCATCGACAAGCGGGCCGGCCTCGAGGTCGTCGGGATGAGCGGTCCGACCCGCAAGGACAAGACCTTCAACTGAGCCGGGCGGGCTTCACTCCTCGCGAAAGGCGGCGGCGCCGCGGCGCAGAATGCGGTCGGTCAGATAGGAGAGAATGGTCCGCTCGCCGGCCTTGAATTCGACATCCACGAGCATCCCCGGCAGAATCTCCATGCGCCTGTCGCGCGCTCCCTGCGCCGGTCGCTCGGCGGCCACCACCACCCGATAGCTGGGCGGCTCGCCGGGCGCCGTCTCGCTGGCATCGGCGGAAATGCTCCGCACCTTCCCGGACAGGGTGCCGTAGCGAAGAAAGTCGAAGGCCCGGACTTTGAGCGTCGCCGGCATCCCCTCGTGGATCTCGCCGATATCCCGGTTGGCCACGCGCACCTCCACGACGAGCTCCTCGCCCACCGGCACCAGCTTCATCACCGGGACATTGGCGGGGATCGACTGGCCGGCGGCGGTCACCCCGAGATCCTCGACGATGCCCGCGATCGGCGCCCGCAGCACGAGGTTGGCGAGCCGGCTCTGCTGCCCCTCCAGCTCCTCGCGCAGACGGTCGCGCTCACCCCGTGCCCGCTCCAGTTCGGCGAGAACGTCGCGATGCCACTCGCTGTTCAGGCCTTCGAGCCGGCTGCGGCCCTCGGAAAGCGCGGCCCGTGCCGCGGCCAGCGCCGCCCGTGCCTTCTCGAGCTCGCCGCGCGTGTCGCTTTCCTGGCGCTCGAGGGCCACCAGCTTGAGACGCGGATAGAGGCCGCGCTCGGTCAGCGCCCGCACCGCCTCGAGCTGCTGGCGGAGAAGGCCCAGCCCTTCCTCCAGCCGGGCCACCTCGGCGGCCCGCAGCCGTACCTGGTTGCGGCGGCTCTGGAGATTGCGCTCCAGCCCCTGACGTCGCGCGGCGAAGGCCTCGGCCCGGGCCTCGAACAGCGCCTTCTGGGAGGCCACCAGATCGGGCCGGGCAGCGGCCAGCCCGGCATCGAACCGCGGCTCGCGACCGGCCGCCTCGGCCTCCAGCCGAGCCACCTCGGCAGTCCTGAGCTGCAGCCGCCCCAGCTTCTCGCGATAGGCCGCCCGCTGGGTCTCCCCGTCCAGCGTCAGCAGCGGATCGCCGGCTTCCACACGCTGGCCGTCGCGCACATGGATGGCGGCGACCCGGCCGCCGAAGGGATGGTTGATGAACTTGACGCGACCGGCCGGCTCGACCCTGCCTTCCGCCTGCACCGTGCGGTCGACCCGGGCCCAGCCCATCCACAGGAAAAGCCCGCCCAGAAGAGCGACGATGGTCAGCAGCAGGATGGAGGTGAAGAGCGGCGGCTGGTGATCGAGCCGCGCCTCGAGATCGACCGGGAACAGCGTGTCGGCACTGGCCGTGGCCATGCGGTTCTCCTCAGCCGGCAGCGTGGAGCTCGGGGGACCCGCTCGGCCGCTTCAGCAGCGCGGCCATGGCGGCGGGTGCGCCGATGCCGATCACCCGCCCCTCGCTCAGCACCGCCACCCGGTCGCACATCGCCAGCAGCTGCGGCCGATGGGTGATCAGAATGACGGTGCGGCCACTGGCGGCGCGCTTGAGATTGCGCAGGAACAGCCGCTCGGTCTCCGGATCGAGGGCGCTGGTGGCCTCGTCGAGAATCAGGATCCGCGGGTTGCGCACCAGCGCCCGGGCGATGCAGACGAGCTGCCGCTGCCCGGCGGAGAGGCCGCTGCCGCGCTCGCCGAGACGGGTCTCGTAGCCCTCGGGCAGCTTCTGCACGAAATCGTGCAGTCCGACGAAGCGCGCCGCCGCGACGACCCGGGCATGGGGACAGTTCTCGGCACCGAGCGCGATGTTCTCGGCGATGGTGCCGGAGAAGAGCTGCAGCTCCTGGGGCACCACCCCGATCTGGCGGCGATAGAAGGCGGGGGGAAGCCGGGCCAGATCCTGCCCGTCCACCAGCACCCGCCCCTTTTCCGGGACCGCCAGCCCGGCCAGCAGCCGCGCCAGGGTGCTCTTGCCGGATCCGGGCGGCCCGGCCAGCGCCAGGAGCTGGCCTGCCCGGATCTCGAGGCTGACCTCGGCGATCGCCGGCGGCCGGTCGGGACCGTAGCGATAGGTCACCGACTCGAGCCGCAGATCGCCGTGCAGCCGCAGCGCCTCGACATCGCGGGCGAGCCGCGGCCGTTCCCCGCCTTCGCGCAGCAGGGCATCGACTCGCCCGTAGGCTTCGCGCATCTGCTGGAGCTGCGGCCAGGCGAAGAAGAGCTGGCGGGCGGGGGCCAGCGCCCGCGCGGCGAGGATCGAGGCGGCCACCAGACCGCCGATCGACAGCTCGCCGGCGATCACCATGCGTGCGCCGAGATAGACCAGCATCACCGCGGTCAGATGCTGCAGGGCCTGGGCGAGGCTGGCGGTGAACTGGGCCGTGGTACCGGCCCGCAGACCCGACCAGGCGGTCTCGTAGAGCGGAGTGCGGAAGCGGCGCTCCACTTCCGGTTCGAGGGCCAGGGCCTTGACCGTCAGGGCGTTGGCCACCGCTTCCCAGACGGCGGCATTCTTGTCCGCCACCCGGCGCCGATGGGTATGGAGATGGCGGCTCTGGTAGCGATGGCCGAGCCAGCTCAAGAGACCGAACAGCGGCAGGGCGGCCAGGGTCACCATGCCGAGCGTGCTCTGCAGCAGGAAGAGACCGCCCAGAAACAGGCCGACGAAGGCCAGATCCACGAGGAAAAGAGGCAGATTGCCGGTCAGGAAGGCGCGCAGCTGATCGAGCTGCCGCAGCCGCTCGAACAGTCGCGCCGACGGCATCTTCTCGAAACTGCTGTAGGGCAGGTGCAGAATGCGGTGCAGCACCTCGTGGCCGACCGCCGCATCGAGCCGGGCGCCCGTATAGCTCGCCACATAGCCGCGCAGGCCCCGCAGCACGAGCTCGAAGGCGACCAGGCTGAGCATGCCGATCACCAGCACGTCGAGGGTGGCGAGCCCGGCCTGGCGGATGACCTTGTTGTAGACGGTCATCATGAACAGCGGCGTGGCCAGGGCCAGGAGATTGATCACCACCGAGGCGGTCACCAGCTGGGCGAAGGCCGGCCAGAAGCGTTTCTGGAGCAGCAGCTCGCGCAGCCCCGCCGCCCGCGGCGGCGCCGCCAGACGACGCAGCAGGACGATGTGGCGGACATTGCGGGCGAGCCCGCCCGGGCTGCGCGCCCGGCTGCGACCGGTTGCCGGATCCACCACCACCAGGCGGTCGCCGGTGTGCCCGCGCACCAGGCGGACATCCTCGGGTCGGTCGCCGACCACCAGAAAGGGCGGTGCCGCACGGGCCAGACGACGACGGGTGGCACGCCGCAGGGATGTCGCGAATCCCGCCCGCTCGGCGAGGCGCAATCCATCACGCAGGCTCATCCCGGCGCTGCCCGCCGGCGCCGCATCCGCCAGCGCCTCGGCGGCCAGCGGGCGTTCGGTCTGCGCCGACAGGCGGACCAGCGCGTCGACCCAGGGATTGGCC
>CAYYZI010000280.1:0-4655 GCA_964475675.1 uncultured Geminicoccaceae bacterium | reverse complement strand
GCACGAGGCGATCCGCCCCACCGACCTGTTCCGCACCCCGGACAAGGTGGCCTCCTGGCTGGATGCCGACCAGCGGCGGCTCTACGAACTCATCTGGCAGCGCACCGTGGCCTGCCAGATGACCCCTGCACGTTTCGATCGGGTGACCGCCGAGATCGGCGATGGCGAAGGCCGGGTGGTGCTGCGGGCAACCGGCCAGACCCTGGCGTTCGACGGCTTTCTCAAGCTCTATCAGGAGGGACGCGACGATCCCGCGGCGGAAGACGAGGAGACCGGCAACCGCCTGCCGCCCCTCGAGGTGGGCGATGTGCTGGCGACCGAAACGGTGACGGCCGACCAGCATTTCACCGAGCCGCCGCCGCGCTTCACCGAGGCCAGTCTGGTCAAGAAGCTGGAGGAGCTCGGCATCGGCCGACCCAGCACCTATGCCAGCATCATCTCGGTGCTGCAGGACCGCGACTATGTGCGGCTGGAGAGCAAGCGCTTCGTGCCGGAGGATCGCGGCCGCCTCGTCAACGCCTTTCTGGTCAACTTCTTCGACCGCTACATGCAGCCCGAATTCACCGCCGAGCTCGAGAACCAGCTCGACGCGGTGGCCGCCGGCGAGATCGACTGGCGGCAGGTGCTGCGGCGTTTCTGGGAGCCCTTCCACGAAACCGTGGAGGAGGTGCGCGAGCGGCGCGTCGCCGAGATCATCGATGCCCTCAACGAGGCGCTGGCGCCGCGGCTGTTCCCGCCGCGGGAGGACGGAGCCGATCCGCGGCAATGTCCGGAATGCGGCGAGGGCCGTCTGAGCCTCAAGTTCGGCCGCTACGGCGCCTTCGTCGGCTGTTCGCGCTATCCCGAATGCCGCTACACCCGCAAGCTCGGGGAGAATGGCGAGAAGGCGGAGAGCAAGGACCGCCTGTTGGGTGTCGATCCCGCCAGTGCCGAGGAGGTATGGCTGCGCTTCGGGCGTTTCGGTCCCTACGTGCAGTGCGGCACCGGCGATCATGCCCGGCGCAGCTCGCTGCCCAAGAACCTGGCGCCCGAGGATGTCGATCTCGAGACGGCACTGGCGCTGCTCGCCCTGCCGCGCGAGCTCGGCCGGGATCCCGAGACCGGCGAACCGATCCTGGCCGGCATCAACCGCTTCGGCCCGTTTCTGCAGAAGGGCGACAGCTTCGTTCGTCTGCCGCCCGGCGAGGATGTGCTGACGATCGGCATCAACCGGGCGGTCGATCTGCTCGCCGCGGCCGGCGACAAGGCGACCAGGCGCCCGGCTTCCGGCGTCCTGCGCGAGCTCGGCAACCATCCCCGGGACAAGAAGCCGGTCCAGCTCATGCGTGGCCGCTTCGGCCCCTATGTCCGCCACGGTCGCACCAATGCGAGCCTGCCCAAGGGGCGCGATCCCGACGCCGTGGAGCTGACCGAAGCGGTCGAACTGCTGGCCGCCCGCGAGGCCCGCTCGGGCCAGGGCGCGGCCAAGGCCGGCGGCAAGGGCAAGCGGGCGAAAAGCGGCACGCGTTCCGCCAAACCGCGCGGTCGCGCCGCCAGCGGCTCCTGAGGCGGCGATGGCACGCCGCGGGCGGAGCCCGTCGACTGCCGTGGAGCTGCCCACCGTCGAGGAAATCCTGAGCTTCGTCGACGCCCGCGGCGGACATGCCACCACTCGCGAGATCGCCCGTGCCTTCGGCATCACCGGTGCCGCGCGGGTGGCGCTGCGCCGCTATCTCAACCAGCTCCGCAAGGCCGGAACCCTGGGGCGTCCCGGCCGCCGCCGGGTCCGGGGTGGCGGCGAGCTGCCGGCGGTGGCGGTGGTGGAAGTCACCGGCATCGACGAGGATGGCGAGCTCATCGGCGAGACCGCCGCGCTGCCCGGGGCTTCGCTGCGGATCCTCGTCGAGTTCCTCGAAGGACCGGCGCCGGGAGTCGGCGACCGCGTGCTGGCGCGCCTCGAGCGGACCGAGGACGGTTTCATCGAGGCCCATCCCATCAAGCTCCTGCCGCAGCGCGCCCGCGAGGTGGTGGGGGTGGTCGAGCGGGCCCCCTGGGGGCTCGTCCTGCGTCCCACCAGCCGCAAGGACGATCGCGAATACCGGATCACCGGCGACAGCGAGGCGGAGCCCGGCGATCTGGTGCGTGCCCGCCTGGTCCATGCCCGCCCGGTGGCCGCGCCCGAGGCGCGCATCGTCGAACGCTTCGGAAAGGTCGACGATCCGCACGCCATCAGTCCGGCGGTGGCTGCCCAGCACGGCATTCCCTCGGCCTTTCCGCGTCCGGCGCTGGAGCTGGCGGCCGAGGCCAGACCGGTCGGCCGGCGCGGGCGCACCGATCTCACCGATCTGCCGCTGGTGACCATCGACGGCGAGGACGCGCGGGATTTCGACGATGCGGTCTGGGCGACCCCCGACGAGGATCCCGCCAACCGCGGCGGCTACCGCCTCGTGGTGGCGATCGCCGATGTCGCCCATTACGTGCGGCTCGGCGATGCGCTCGATCTCGAGGCGCGCGAGCGCGGCAACTCGGTCTACTTTCCGGACCGGGCGATCCCGATGCTGCCCGAGGCCCTGTCCAACGATCTCTGCTCCCTCAAACCCGATGTTGAGCGCGCCTGTCTGGCCGCCGACATGCGCATCGACCGCCAGGGAAGGATCCGCAAGGCGCGGTTTCTGCGCGGTGTCATGCGTTCGCGGGCGCGGCTCACCTACGAGCAGGTCCAGGCGGCCCGCGACGGCAATCCCGATGCGGTCACCGAGAAGATCTGGGAGCCGGTGCTCGAGCCGCTGTTCGCGGTCTACGGCATTCTCCGCAAGGCCCGCCAGCGGCGCGGCTCGCTGGATGTCGAGCTGCCCGAGCGGCGGGTGGTGTTCGATGAGAACGGTTTTCCCGCCGATGTGCGGATGCGGCCTCAGCTCGAGAGCAACCGTCTGATCGAGGAATGCATGATCGCCGCCAATGTGGCGGTGGCCACCGCGCTTTCCGAGGCCAAGGCGCCGGTTCTGTACCGGGTCCACGACAAGCCCGACCCGGTCAAGCTGCAGGCGCTGGCCGAATATCTCGAGCGGCTGGGCATTCCCTGGAGCCGTACCGCCAAGAAGCCCGGCGATTTCACCCGCATGCTCGAAGGCCTCAAGGGCGATCCCCTTTACGAGACGGTCGCCGGCTTCGTGCTGCGGGCCCAGGCACAGGCCGTCTACCAGCCGCAGAACATCGGCCATTTCGGCCTCAATCTGCGCTGCTACACCCATTTCACCTCGCCCATCCGGCGCTACAGCGACCTCGCCGTGCACCGGGCCCTGATCCGGGTCTTCGATCTCGGCCCGGGCGGCGAGAAGCGACCCGCCGAGATCGGCGAGCTCGAGGAACTGGGGCGCCGCCTGTCGGCGGCCGAACGCCGGGCCATGGAGGCCGAGCGCGATGCGCTGCAGCGCTTCGTCGCCCTCTACATGCAGCGCCATGCCGATGCCCGCTTTTCGGCCCGGGTCACCGGCGTTCAGTATTTCGGCCTGTTCGTCACCCTCGAGGAGAGCGGCGCCGACGGGCTGGTGCCGGTTTCCACCCTGGGCGACGATGTCTACGTCTACGACGAGCGCCATCATGCGCTGGTCGGCCGCAATACCGGCGAGAGCTTCGGCCTCGGCGACCGGGTCGAGGTGACGCTGGTGGAAATCGATCTCGCCCGCGGCATGATGCAGTTCCGCATCGAGGCCCACGAGCCGGCTCATGCCACCAAGCTCGCCCGCATCGCCTGGAAGAAATCGGGACCGCCGAGGCAGCGCTACGGTCGCCGCCAGCCCCGGCGCCGCTGAGAGCATGCATGGGCCGGCGCCGCGATCTCGCTCTGGTGATCGGTACGGCGAGCCTGGTCGGAATGACTGCCTCCGTCTGCCTGCCGCTCCTTTCCCTGGTGCTGAAGCGGCACGGCTTCAGCGCCGGCATGATCGGCCTCAACGCCATGGCCGGCGGCCTCGGCATCTTCGTCATCGCCCCGGTGATGGGCCCGCTGCTGCGTCGCTTCGGCCCCCGGCCGGCCGCCGCTGCCGGCATGGCGGTGGCCGCCCTGACCATGCTGACCCTGCCGCTGATGGTCGCTTTTCTGCCCTGGTTCCTGCTGCGCGTCCTGGTCAGCGCCGGCACCGCCATCGTCTTCGTGGTCAGCGAGGCGGCCATCAACGCGCTGGTCGACGACGAGCGGCGCGGTCGGGTGCTCGGCCTCTATGCCACGGTGTTCAGCATCGGTTACGCGCTGGGGCCGCTGCTGGTGGCGGTCCTCGGCAGTGCCGGCTATCTTCCTTTCCTGGTCACCGCGCTACTGTTCGCCGCCGGCATCCCGCCGCTGCTCGCGGCCAAGGGGCTCGATCGGGCGCTGGCGCCGCAGGACCGCCGGCCCGCCGCCGGCGCCTTTGTCGGGATTCTCCGGCGCGCTTCGCTGCCGCTGCTCGCCATTTTCGGCTTCGGCATCGTGGAGACCTCCCAGTTCGCCCTGTTCCCGGTCTACGGCCTGGCCATGGGGTACGAGGAACGGCTGATCGGGGTGATGCTGGCGGTCTGGATCACCGGCAACATCGTCCTGCAGTATCCGGTGGGCTGGCTGGCCGACCGCCTGCCGCGCATTCTGGTGCTGGCGCTGGTCGCCGGCATCGCCGCCCTGACCCTGTTCGCGCTGCCGCTGG
>CAYYZI010000279.1:0-4657 GCA_964475675.1 uncultured Geminicoccaceae bacterium | reverse complement strand
GTCCCGGTCGGCACGCGCTTCGACCGCGGTGCGCTCGGCGTGACGGTGGCCGAGCTGGCGGCCCTCTGGCACCGCTGGCAGCCGCAGTACCGTGACTATGTGGCACGCGCGCTGGAGCCGGAGAAGGCCCCCGGCTTCTAGCCCGCTTCGCGCATCGCCGACGGGCACCGGCCGCGATTACTGGAAAAGCCGCTGGTAGAGCTCCGGCATCAGCGAGCCGCCGCGGGGGATCTGGGCGAGCTCGGGCGGCGGCGGCAGCGGACGCCCGTCGGGGCCGAACAGCGCCCGCACCGCCGCGGCTGCCCGCTCGAGATCCTGCGTGGCCGGGGGGTTCCGGTCCTCGGGCCATTCCTCCCCCAGCCAGGCGGCGCGGCCGGCGTTCACCTGATGGGCCAGGATCAGGGTCACGTCACGGGTCAGCCGCCGCGGCCCGATGGCCATGCCGATGCGATAGATCACCGGTCGCGGGTGAAAATCGAGCAGCCGCTCGAACAGCGAACGCCCACGGATGCGGGCCTCGGCCGGGATCGGCGGGCGCCGGGAATGCCGGCCACGCAGCAGGTCGAAGATGAACACCGGCTTGCCGGTGGAGCAGGCCTCGGCCAGCATCGACATGCTGTCACAGGTGACGATCAGCCGCTCGGCGAGGGCCAGGAAGGCGAAATAGGGATTGTCGCTGTCGCCCGGCCGCCAGCGATAGACGAATGCCGGCACGTCGATCTGTGCCTCGAGCGCGGCGAGCGCCTTCTTCGGAGTGCGGGCGCTGGTGGTGACCAGCAGGGAGCCGCCGCATTCGCGCGCCATGCGGCTCGCCCAATAGCCGAGCAGGGCGCCGTTCTCGCGATCGAAATTGTAGGGACCGGCATTGCCTCCGACCATTACCGCGATGTGCGGCCGGGGCAGATGGGCGAGCCGCCCGGCCCATGCCTCGCCGGCCTCGCGCAGGCGCTCGGGCCGGACCCGGTGCAGGGGCAGTTCGTTGTGGAGAATGTTGGGCTTTCCGGGGAGCCGGTATTGCGGCGTGGTGACGATCAGATCGTAGCATTCGTGCAGCGCCCAGGGACGGCCGACATGCACCAGCTTGATGCGTTCGCGGCTGCCGGCCCGGGTCTGGATCCAGCGAATGAGCGGCTCGTTGCGTCTTCCGGCGGAGATGATGAGCTCCGGCCAGGGCGGCTCGAGCGGGCTCGACTTCTCCTTGACCAGGCCCATCAGGGTAGGGCCGGCCAGCAGGTTGGTCAGCAGTTCCGAGCGGCGATAGACCAGCCTCTTGATCTCGAAGGGCCAGCCGAGGGCCTCCGCCAGCGCCAGGATCTGGGAGTTGTCGCCGGCCTTGTGGCCCATCATCAGCCATGTGCGCGGCGGCCGGAACTTCGCTGCCGGGGCCCGGGCAGCGGCCGCGGCCGGATCCGTGGTGCGGCTGCTCACGCGGCGACCTCCGCCGGGTGGCGTTGTTCTTCGGGCGGTTTCCTGCGCTGCCTGGGCCAGCGCCGCTTCACACACAGCCACTGCTCGGGACGCGCCCGGATCCAATCCTCGAACAGCCGGTTGATCTTGGCGGTCATGCTGACGGAGGCCTCCCGCGGTCCCTCGCATCCCGGCTCGGGCTCGACCGGCGGATACAGCGTGAAGCGGAAGCGCACACCCTCCAGCCGCTCGACCCGCACCGGCACCAGCGGCGCTCCCATCCGCAGCGCGAGGCGGGCGGGGCCGGTCGGGGTCGGAGCGGGTGTTCCGAAGAACGGGATCAGCTCGCCGTCGTCATCGCGCTGGTCCATCAGCAGGCCGATGCTCCTGCCGGCCCGCAGTTCGCGCAGCATCTGCCGCGGCGCCCTCTCCACCTCGAGGAAGCGGCAGGGCAGCCGGCTGCGGGTAGCGGCCACCACCGCCTCGAGATAGGGGTTCTTGAGCGCCGAATAGAGGGCGGTCATCTCGAAGCCGAGGCGCGGTGGCGTGGTCTGCGGCAGCTCCCAGTTGCCGAGATGGGCCCCCACCAGAATGACCGCCCGTCTGCCGCCGCACAGATACTCGAGACCACCGCCATCGGCGATCTCGATGCGATCCTCGAGCCTGCCGCAGAACTGTTCGAGAAAGGCCATCTCGCCGAGGACCCGCCCGAGATTGCGCCACATGCCGCGGGCCACACGCTCGACCTCCGCCGCGCTCCATTCGGGAAACGCCCGCCGGTAGTTGGCCAGCACGTGCCGATGCTTGGCGAGACGCGGCCCGATCCGCGCGGTGAGCGCCGCACCGGTGGCCGAAGCGCGGTCCACCGACAGACAGCGGCTGGTCCGCAGCAGGACATCGAGAATCCACGCCTCGCTGCGCCAGACGCCCCTCTGCAGCCAGGGCATCCGGCGGGCCAGCGGATCGAGAAAATGACCGATGATCAAGCGCGGCACGTCTGCGCCAATTCCCTGGTGTTGCGTCCGAGTGGTATCGGCCCTGCCGACCGGCGATCCATGATCCCGGGTTCCGCACTCCCTGCCCGGCACCCCGGGCTCCGACCCGGGTGCACGCAGGACATACCGGGTGCACGCAGGACATAGAAGAAAGCCGGTCGAGCGAAAAGCCCGTCTCGACCGCATCCCGGAACCATGTTCGCGCCGCATCGCACCGGCCTGCGGTGGGCGCGGCCCCTGCGCGACCCAAGGTCGCATGCCGGGCGGAGCGGTTCCAGCGCCGCGCTCCTCCGCCATATCGCCGGTGTGAGGAGTGTTCGGCGAAGGTCGCGTCTTGCGCCCATGGCCGGGCATGGCGCAGGATACGAGCCGGCCCGTCGGGCCCGAGGTCAGGGAGGGAATCATGCCGCGCTTTGCCGCCAATCTCAGCATGATGTTTCACGAAGTGGGCTTTCTGGAGCGCTT
Source organism: uncultured Geminicoccaceae bacterium (assembly GCA_964475675.1). Taxonomy (GTDB): domain Bacteria; phylum Pseudomonadota; class Alphaproteobacteria; order Geminicoccales; family Geminicoccaceae; genus JALSRW01. The sequence continues at coordinate 1,790 of CAYYZI010000279.1, read as the reverse complement.
CGCGGCAGCGGCTCGGGCGGGCTTTCGCGGGGTCGAATTCCTGTTCCCCTACGCCTTCGATGCCGCCGCCCTGCGTTCGAAGCGGGACGCGGCGGGGGTGCAGCAGGTGCTGTTCAACCTTCCACCCGGCGACTGGGATGCCGGCGAGCGGGGGATCGGCGCGCTGCCGGGACGCGAGGAGGAGTTTGCGCGCGGCATCGACCAGGCGCTCGACTATGCTCTCGAGCTCGACTGCCGGCTGCTGCATGCGATGGCCGGCATTCCCGGCGAGGGGGTATCCGAGGCGGAGGCCGAGAAGGTCTATGTCGAGAACCTGCGGCGGGCGACGGCCGCAGCCGCCGAGCATGGCCGCACGATCCTCATCGAACCCATCAACACCCGCGACATTCCGGGCTATTTTCTGCGCTACCAGCGCGACGCGCGGCGCATCATCGACAAGGTCGGCGCCGACAATCTCAAGCTTCAGCTCGACCTCTATCACTGCCAGATCATGGAAGGCGATCTGGCCATGCATATCCGCGAATACCTGCCGCTCGTGGGACACATCCAGATCGCCGGCGTGCCCGAACGCCACGAGCCGGATATCGGCGAGATCCACTATCCCTACCTGTTCGCCCTGCTCGACGAGCTCGGCTACGAGGGCTGGATCGGCTGCGAATACCGCCCCGCCCATGCCACCGAGGCCGGGCTCGGCTGGTTCGCCCCCTATCGCGAGGGCTGAGCGGCCGGCACCGTCCCCCGGCGCCGGGCTAGACTCCCATCACCCGGGCGCGATGGCGCAGGAACACCGAGTCGAAGCGGCTGGTGTAGCGGGTAGCCTCTTCCAGAAACGCCATGAAGGAAGCGTGGATCCTGCCGGTCAGGGGATCCCTGGCGGCGAGCTCCTCGAGCACCTCGAAGCTGGTCCTGCCGAGCGCATCGAAGATCTCGTCCGAGAAGCTGCGCAGCTCCACGCCTTCCTCGGTGATCAGCGGCTCGAAGCTGCGCATGTTGTGATAGGTGAAATCGGCGAAGGTCTCGCCGGCGGTGGCCGCGGCCGCGGTCTCGATGATCGCCTTCAGATCGTCCGGCAGCTCTTCCCAGCGCTGTCTGTTGACGATCACTTCGAGCCCCGGGCCGGGCTCGGCGAAGCCGGGTACGTAGTAGTACTTGGCGACCTTGTAGAGGCCGAAGGCGCGATCGTTCCAGGGACCGATCCATTCGGCGGCATCGATCGTCCCCGACATCAGCGCCGGGCCGATCTCCCCGGGCGGCAGCAGTACGGTGGTGGCGCCGAGCCTCTTGAGAACCTCGCCGCCGAGCCCGGCGATGCGGAACTTGAGCCCCTTGAAGTCCTCGAGACTGTTGATCTCGCGCTTGAACCAGCCGCCCGCCTGCAGGCCGCTGGAGCCGGCATAGAAGGGCACGACGCCGAAATCCGCGTAGACCTCCTGCCAGAGCTTCATGCCCTCGCCGAAATAGAGCCAGGCCGCCAGCTCCGGTGCCGTGAAGCCGAAGGGAACGCCGGTGAAATAGTTGAGGGCCGCGGACTTGCCGACCCAGAAATAGGGGGTGCCATGGGCGATGTCGGCGGCTCCGCTCTGTACCGCATCCAGCCCTTCGAAGGGCGGCACCAGCTCGCCCGCCGCGAACAGGCGGATTTCCAGACGCCCGTTCGACATGCGGTTGACCCGCTCGGCGAAGCGCTGGGCGTTGACGCCGACCCCCGGCGTGTTGCGCGGCCAGGGCATGGTCATGTTCCATGCGATCCTGCCCTGGGCCAGGGCCGGTGCGGCAATGGCAGTGGCGGT
>CAYYZI010000278.1:0-4663 GCA_964475675.1 uncultured Geminicoccaceae bacterium | reverse complement strand
ACGAACTCCTCGCCGCCATAGCGGGCGGCCACGTCGCGCTGGCGCACGGAATTGCGCAGCTTGGAGGCCATCAGCTTGAGGACCACATCGCCGGTCTGGTGGCCGAAGGTGTCGTTGAACCGCTTGAAATGGTCGATATCGACCACCACCAGCGACAGGGGCTGGCCGGTTTCGACGGCTTCCGCCGCCAGCCGCCGGAGCGCGGCTTCGAAGGCCTTGCGATTGGCGAGGCCGGTCAGCGGATCGGTTTCGGCCTCGCGGCGCACCCGCTCCAGGCTGGCGCGGAGAATGGCCACCTGGTTGCTGCTGGCGCGCAGCTCCTTGCCCAGCTCGCGGGCGTTCTCGGCGATGCGGCGGGTCTCGCTGCGCAGTGCCGCGGCGATCCTGGCCACGGTCTCGCTGCGCCCGTCCTGGCCGAGAATGCTCCCCAGCGCGTCGATGCGCTGGGAAGCGGCCTCGCTCTCCTCGCGACGCGCCGAGAGCTGCTCGACCAGGGTCGAAAGAAGTTCCTCGACGCGGCCGCTGGCCTCATGGACCACGCGAGCCGCATCGTCTTGCACGAAGAAGCGCTGATAAAGCTCCTGACAGCGCTCGCTGGCGAATCCGTCGTGATTGTCCTCGAGCAGCCGGATCATCCGGCTGAGGGCGGGATTGTCGCCGGCGAAATGGGTGAACCACACCAGATAATTCTCCGGCGTCGGCTCGATGCCGTATTTCTCCATCGCCGCCATCGCCTGCTGACCGACGGTGAAGAGATTCCCTGCCTCGCTGGGTCGCGCCATCTGGGACCGGTCCTCGTGATCCGCTTCAACGCTGTTATTGGCACGCAAATGCCAACATTCGGTTAATGCCTCGAGCGAGACGTAAAATTGCCGCGTCCGCCGGGATGCTCATGCCGCGCACATGGTTGCGATCCCGGCGCGCATATGCCATGGCCGGGACGGGCATCGCCCGGCGGCCCCACGCCGCGGCCGGCGCCCGAGCCGTGCGATCATCGAGGGGACCGTTCATGGCCGAACAGGCTGGGCATTCGCCAGTGATCGTGCCGGTGCTTCTCGCCGGCGGCTCCGGAACCCGATTGTGGCCGGTGAGCCGCACCGTCGTGCCCAAGCATCTGGCGCCGCTGCTGGGCCAGCGCTCGCTGCTGCAGGAAACCGCCCGCCGGCTGCTGGCCTTTGCCCCGGCGCAGCGGGTGATCACGGTCGGGGCGGCGGCCCAGGAGCTGCTGTTGCAGCGGCAGCTGGCGGAGATCGCCGCTCCGCTCGCCGCCAATCTGCTGCTCGAGCCGCAGCCCCGCAACACGGCAGCGGCCATCGCCGTCGCCGCCTGCCGGGCGCTCGAGCAGTGGGGGCCGGACAGCATCCTTCTGGTATGCCCTTCGGACCATCTCATCTCCCGCCCCGAGCAGCTCGAGAAGGCCGTCGCCGCGAGCCTGGACGCGGCGGCGACCGGGCGCATCGTGACCTTCGGCATCGCCCCGAGCCGCGCCGAAACCGGCTTCGGCTACATCGCGGTGGGCCGGGCCATCGACGCCTGGCCCGGCCTCCACGAGGTCCGCGAATTCGTGGAAAAGCCCGCACGGGCGCGGGCCGAGGCGATGCTGGAGAGTGGCGGCTATCTGTGGAATGCGGGCATTTTCCTGATGCGGGCCGAGGTCGTTCTCGGGGAACTGGAACGCCACGAGCCGGCGATCGCCGAGGCCAGTCGGCGGGCCTTCGCCGGGCTCGGCGCCGGGCCGGGGCTGCGGCTGCCGGCCGAGGCCTACGCCCGCATCCCCGCTGCGCCCATCGACAAGGCGGTGATGGAGCGCAGCGCGCGCATCGCCGTCGCTCCCTGCGATCCGGGCTGGTCGGATGTGGGCTCCTGGAATGCGCTGTGGGAGCTGGCAGCGCGGGATGCGGCCGGCAATGTGCAGGGCGGAGATGTGGCACTGGAGGACGTTCGCGACAGCTTCGTCAAGGCCGAACACCGTCTCGTCGTTCTCGCCGGCGTGCGCGATCTGGCGGTGGTCGAGACCGCCGATGCGGTGCTGGTAGCCGGTCGCGAGGCGAGCGACGCGATCAAGGAGGTGGTGGCGAGACTGGCGAAGGAAGGGCGGCCGGAAGTGGTCCGTCATCTCGCGGAGACGCGGGCCTGGGGGGCGGAAGTGCGGGTCGCGGACCGCGAGGGCTATCGCATCCTCGAGCGCAGGCTGACCCCCGGCGCCCGGCTCCGGCTCGATGGCCGGGCGGTGTTTCTCCGCCTGCTGATCGCCGGCGCGGGCGAGCTCGAGGGCAGGGAAGGGATCCTCGGGCCCGGCAGCATCCTTCCCACGGGCGCGGCCGAGCTCCGCAATGTCGGGCAGACGCCGTTGCTGCTCCTCGAGATCCTGGGCGAAGAATGAGGGCGCGGGATCAGAAAGCCGCGGCCGCCTTCGCCGCCAGCTCCGGATGGCGCAGCCGCCAGATCGCGCGCGCCTGGCCGTAGCCGTCGGGCTGATAGACCAGACCGAGCTCGGTGCGGCCCCGCCAGCTTCGCAGGGCCGGTCCGGGCGGTACCGCGAAGGCGTCGAAGCCACAGCGCACCAGAAACGGATACTGATCCACCAGCAGCTGGCCGGTTGCCCGGATCTCGCCGGTGAAGCGGTAGCGCTCGCGCAGCAGGCGAGCGGTGCTCAGCGGACGACCATCGGTAAAGACGGGAAAGGTGAGAGCCACCAGCGACAGCCGCGACAGCCAGGGCCGCAGTTCCTCGACCGGGTCGGCCCCCGTCAGTGAAACCCCGAGCCAGCCATCGCGATCCGCGAGGCCGCGCTCCTTGGCCTCCACCAGACGGGCGAAGGATACCACCACCATGCCCTCGCTCGGCAGCGGCTCGTCATCGGCCAGGAACAGCCAGGGATCCTCGACGAAACGGCCGTTCTTAAACAGCGGCATAGAGCGCCTCCTTGAAGGGCTGCAGACCGACCCGGCGGAGATGATCGAGGAAGGTCTCCTCCGGTCCGCGGCGGCCCGCCAGATATGTGGCGATCACCTGCTCCACCGCATCGACGATCTCGCCGGCGGTGAAGCCGGGGCCGAGCACTCGGCCGATGGCCGCATCGTCCTCGCCGCTGCCGCCGAGGGTGATCTGGTAGGATTCCTGCCCGCGTTTTTCGAGGCCGAGAATGCCGATATGCGCCACATGATGGCGGGCGCAGGCGTTGATGCAGCCGGACACCTTGAGTTCCAGGGGGCCGATCCGGTACTGCCGGTCGAGATCGGCGAAACGGCGGCTGATCGCCTGCGCCACGGGAATCGAGCGGGCGGTCGCCAGCGCGCAGAAATCGAGGCCCGGGCAGGCGACGATATCGGAGAGGTGGCCGAGATTGGGCGTGGCCAGCCCGGCCGTCTCCAGTGCCTCCCAGAGAGGGTGCAGCTCGCCGCGGGCGACGTGCGGCAGGACCATGTTCTGCTCGGCAGTGACCCGGATCTCGCCATGTGAGTAGCGTTCCGCCAACGCCGCCACCTGGCGCATCTGGGCCGCGTCGATGTTGCCCGGAACCCCGCCGGGTGGCTTCAGGCTGATCTGCACGATGGCATGGTCGGGCCGCCTGTGACGCGCGGTATTGGCCGCGAGCCAGCGGGCGAATGCCCGGTCGGTGAAGGCCAGACGGTCGCAGGCCGGCGCATCGGCCGAGCGATCCGGGTAGCTCGGCGGCGCGAAGAAGGGTTTGATGCGCGCGATTTCGGCACGGGTGAAGGCCGCGAGCTCGGGGTTGCGGCTCGCCTCGTACTCGGCATCCACGGCCTGTCGGAATGCTTCGATTCCAAGGTCGTGAACCAGGATCTTGATGCGGGCCTTGTACTTGTTGTCGCGCCTGCCGAAGCGGTTGTAGACCCGCAGGATCGCCGTCAGATAGGAGAGCAGCTCTTCTCCCGGAATCCAGTCGCGCACCGACTTGGCCAGCATCGGTGTGCGCCCGAGCCCGCCGCCGACCAGCACCTGAAAACCCGTGCGGCCGGCTTCGTCATGGCGGAGGCGCAAGCCGATATCGTGGATGCGCACCGCCGCACGATCGATCTCCGCGCCGGTCACCGCCACCTTGAACTTGCGCGGCAGAAAGGTGAATTCCTGGTGGTCGCTGGACCATTGCCGCAGCAGCTCGCACCAGGGGCGGGGATCCTCGATCTCGTCCGCGGCCACACCGGCCCAGGGGTCGCTGGTGATGTTGCGGATGCAGTTGCCCGAGGTCTGGATGGCGTGCATCTCGACCTCGGCGAGTGCCGTCAGGATGTCGGGAATGTCGACGAGACGCGGCCAGTTGAACTGGATGTTCTGGCGGGTGGTGACATGACCGTAGCCGCGGTCGAAGCGCTCCGCGATCCAGGCCAGCTTGCGGAGCTGCGCCGCGGAAAGGGTGCCGTAGGGGATGGCCACCCGCAGCATGTAGGCATGGAGCTGGAGATAGACCCCGTTCATCAGCCGCCAAGGGCGGAATTCCTCTTCGCGCATCTCGCCCCGGAGCCGTCGGTCGACCTGATCCCGGAAGCGTTCGATGCGGTCGCGGACGAAGGCCGCGTCCCAGCGGTCATAACGATACATGGCGGTGCTCTCCCTGCGATCGCGGTTCGCCTCTCTCGGCGCCGGGGCCCGCTACTCCCCGCTGCCCGCCGAGCTCGAGCCGCGGCTGGCCGCGGCGCTG